>JADKCL010000066.1 GCA_016718825.1 Bacteroidota bacterium
GTCGGCGTTGTCGCGGAAATCAATCCCGACGCTGCCCACAAACGCAAAGCCCAAGGTTGGCTCGACGAATTGTACGAGGACCTGCCCACCCTGATGACCCGCATTGCGGAGGCAAAAACCAAAAAACAAGCCGTTTCGCTGGGTTATTTGGGCAATATTGTGGACCTCTGGGAAGCACTGTTGGCTGCAGATATTGCGGTCGAATTGGGCTCTGACCAAACTTCGTTGCACAATCCGTACGCAGGAGGGTATTACCCCACCAACATCGGTTTTGAGGCTTCGAATGCCATGATGCGTGACAATCCAGCCCAATTCAAGCAGGAGGTCCAACGCACATTGCGTCAGCACGCCGAAGTCGTCGCCAAAATGGTCGCCAAGGGCATGTATTTCTGGGATTACGGCAATGCCTTCCTCCTCGAATGCAGCCGCGCAGGTGCCGACATTCAAAAGCCGGATGGACGCTTTATCTACCCAAGTTATGTGGAAGATATTATGGGTCCGATGTGCTTTGATTATGGATTTGGGCCCTTTCGTTGGGTTTGTTGCTCGGGAAAGGACAGCGATTTGCGCATTTCGGACAATATTGCGGCCTACGTGATCAAAGATTTGATTGCCTCCTCCCCTGCCGAAATCAAGCAGCAATTGAGCGACAACCTGCACTGGATCGAGACGGCAGAGAAAAATAACCTCGTAGTGGGCAGCCGCGCGCGGATTTTGTATGCCGACAGCGAAGGAAGGATCCAAATTGCATTGGCATTCAACAAAGCCATTCGGGAAGGCCGCATTTCGGCGCCGATTGTATTGGGGCGCGACCACCACGACGTCAGCGGTACGGACAGTCCCTACCGCGAAACGGCCAATATTTATGATGGTTCGGGCGTGACAGCGGACATGGCTGTGCAAAACTTTGTGGGCGACAGCTTCCGCGGCGCGACCTGGATTTCGCTGCACAACGGCGGCGGCGTGGGCTGGGGCGAGGTCATGAACGGCGGATTTGGCCTCGTGCTCGATGGCAGCGCCGATGCGGACAGGAGACTGAAGAGCATGTTGCTCTGGGACGTGAACAACGGCATCGCAAGGCGCAGCTGGGCGCGCAATCCAGAAGCCATTTTTGCCATCAAACGCGAAATGGCAAGGACGCCGGGCTTGAAAGTAACCTTGCCCAATTTGGTCGCGGATGACGTGATGGAGGGGTTGTGAGATGGATGCGGATGTGATGGATCGGGTTGTTTTTTGCGTGATTCGGAGGGGCTAAATGTCCGGTACCGTCCTAAAGTTCAAGCCCTGCTTCGTCCTGAAATAGCTATACACTTAGGGGCGCTGAACCTGAACTGGCTATACACCCTTTTTATTGAACCTAAAATAGCTATACCCCCTCGTTGTCGAGCCTGAAATGGCTATACAGCCCTCGTATCCGAGCCGAAGGTAGGGATGTGGCTCAACGATTCCTAGGGTATGCCTATCTTCGCGTGTCGGTGAAGCGGACGGTGGCTCTGCTGAGGAGCAACCACCGAAGGAATAGCCCGACCCGTAGGCGTAATGCCGTGTCGGCCTCCGAGTGATTGGGGGGCCGCACTTTTATCGGCATACGCAATCGGCAGATGCCTGAAGAAACCTACGTCACGCTGGCACATCCTGCCTCCCTTTGCGCTGATGCCAGTATTTCCACCGCTTGGGGATCGGACCGCTCATTTTGTGGGCCTCTGCTGGCGAGAGGGTAATCGATACTCCCGTGTGGCCCGCTCGTAGTTGTAAATCTCGATGGCCTCCTGCACTTTCTCCCAAGCCTCCTCGAACGATCCAAACTTCATCTCAAGTCCCTGCTCGTCCTTGAGGATGCCGTTTACGCGCTCGGCGATGCCGTTGTCCCTGGGATCGCTGTCCTCAGTCATACTGATGCGGATGCCTCTTGCGATAAGAATCCCTGTATGCGCGTAGCAGGCGTATTGGCTGCCACGGTCGCTGTGGTGGATCAGGTCGATGTCGCCCTCTGGAAGCGTTGCCAAGGCCATTTCAAGTGCCACGATGGTCTGCTCGGCGGTCATCAAGAGGCTGAGGTTGTAGCCGACGATCATGTGCGAGTAGGCATCGGTCACCAGACTCAGGAAGCAGAAGCAATCCGTCAGCGACAGGTAGGTAATGTCCGACACCCATTGCTGGTTCGGGCCTGTGGGCACGACGCCCTTGACGAGGTTCGGATACAGCGGGAAACCGTGGTTGGAATCCGTCGTCCTTGGGCCAATGCGCCGCTTGACCTTGATCGTCATCCCGGCATCCAGCAGGATCTCGTGGAGCGTGTCCCTGCCCACTTTCAGGTCGTTGTTGGCCAGCGAACCCTCGATCTTGTGATAAAGCCTGCGTGTCCCGAGCTTGGGCTGGCGCCTCCTCACCACCGCGACAATTGCCAGTACGGCGACCTTGGTCCTTTCCCACTCTGTTTCGCTCCAAATACGGTCATAATATGCGTGTCGCGTCTTCCCGAACAGCTCGCAGAGCACCCTGACGCCGATGCCCTTGTACTTCGTGTGCATGCGCTTTACTGTTTGGAACCATACTTTTTTCGAAGGTCTTGCCCAAGCTCCTCCCCGGCCACCTCGATTACCGTTTCGGCCGCGAGCAACTGCAATTGCAAGTTGGCCAACCTTGCCCTCAAATCCCTGTTTTCCTGTGCCAATGCACCCTCTTGCTCATCCCCCTTGTCTAGCACCGATTTTCCGGCTGCGCAATCTCGCCATCCAGTGCCTTGATCCAAACTGAGACCGTACGTGGATAGACCAAGCCCGCCTCGGCCATTGCCTCCTCGACGGTCATGTACCCGCCCTGGACGGCTACCGCAAGCCGGCGGCGCGTGGCAGCATCGGGTCTTGCCTTCGCAGGCCAATCCATCAACGCGCCAGACTTTTTCAGCCAATCGCGAACCGTCGACTTGTCAACCCCTAGTTGCTCCGCAACCTCACGCCGCGTCATCGTCCCGGCAAGGATTGCATCCACCGCAGCTTTCTTCTTCGCAGGCGAAACATGGGCAATTATCTTGCCTACTTTTCCGTCATTCTTACTCATGTCTATCTTCCAAATTAATAGTTACACACTTTTCAGGTGTATAGCTATTTCAGGTCAAGACACCCTCCGCACTAGAAAAGTAATCGGTGAAATATTCTTGGCCTTGTCTCAATCGGGATTACAATTTCGGCAATGGCCCGAAGGGCCTAAATGTGGATAGCCGTGGACGAAGTCCATGGTTCGAAATGCAAACAAATACCAAGGCCGGAGGCCTTGAACAACCGTCTCGATCAAAACAAATACTTCTCCTCAAATTCGATGCCATTTTCCCTGAGCAATCTTCGGAATTCGTCCTTCGAAGATTCAGTCTTATGATGCTCCTTTTGGTTCCGTACATAATTGACGATCATATCCCTATCCCGAATATTATAGGTAAATGCACTATAACCTTCCTGCCAACCTTCGAATTGCGGGAAAAGGCAGTTTGCCTTCATCCAAATACTGCTTGCAACCTTGATATCCTGCACGTATGATGACAATGAAATGGTCGGATGCAAATCGCTAAAGATGTGTATGTGATCTTCTACTCCATTAATTTGGAACAGTTTGCACTTTTTTGCTTGCACTACCCCCCAAATGTATTTATACAAATCCGTACAATTTTCGCCTGAAATCGTTGGTTCCCAATGTTTTGTACCGAACACGATTTGATAATAAATTTGCCTATAATTTCCCATATTAATGAATTACCAGAGATTAGGTGGATGGTCTCCAAATGTACCAAAATTTCAGCGAAATCATTGGCTATTGAAGATCAATTTTTGCCAATTAACTTCATCCAATTTCATCGGAATGAGGAAATCCAGTGTTGGTGGAAGTTCAAGCCCTCCGGGCTTGGGTCTCAAAGGGGCCGTTTACCACGGACTTCGTCCGCGGCTATCGTTGTTCAAGCCCTCCGGGCTAGAAAGGCAATTGATTATTTGTTCTAAGCCTTATCACGATCGTGATTTCAATTCCGCCGATATGGCCCAGAGAGCCCCATTGGCTATAGTGGTACCGTCCTGAAGTTCAAGCCCTCCGGGCTTGGGTCTCAAAGGGGCCACTTACCACGGACTTCGTCCGCGGCTATCGTTGTTTAAGCCCTCCGGGCTAGAAAAGCAATCGGTGAAATATTCTTGGCCTTGTCTCAATCGGGATTACAATTTCGGCAATGGCCCGAAGGGCCTAAATGTGGATAGCCGTGGACGAAGTCCATGGTCCGTGATGTAACAAAAAACCAAGGCCGGAGGCCTTGAACAACCGTCTCGATCAAAACAAATGCTTCTCGTCGATTTTATGCCATTTCCACTTCTCGGGAAAACCGTTCCTCTCAGCATTTGCATTCCCCAGCAAAACCCGCTATCTTCAACCCATTCACCTTCAGACTACAAAATCATGAAAGCACTGCATACAATCCTCCTCTGTCTTCTATTGATGGTTCAAACGGCCTTTGCGCAGATACCTGTTCGGTGGCAGGCTGGACCGGAGGTCGGGTATGCGGTCACGGATTTCCCATGGAAACGCGAGGATAGAGGTATCAATTACCAAAGCGTAGAGACATTGATTCCGAAATTTAATCCGATGGTGGGCATGCGTGGAACCATGTTGCTGGGCAAACATTGGCTATTCGGAGCGAGTCTGCAATACCAACTGTCGGGGTACAATCTCAGGCGGAATGACGAATTGATTGAAGTAGACCATACCGTCACGCATGACATTTTCCATTCGCAGCGGTACCACAAAATTGCTATGCCGCTCAGCTTGACTTACCGCTTCAAAATCGGGACTATGCACCCCTTTGTTGGATTCGGATACCGCGCCGCTTGGATCAACCATGTACGCAACCGGGGATACTATCAAACGGTCTCGCCTGACAGTTCAGAACTCAACACTTACCTCCCTTATGACATCCAAAACTCTCATCCTTCGCAACAGATGATACGCAGATGGGTTCCACAGGTAATGTTTGCCATGGGTGCAGAAATTGGCGAACATCTCAGCTTTACCCTCAATGCCGCTGCAGGCAGCTTTGGAATTCCAACGGGGATGGATTTCTCCGACCTTTACCGCACCTACCGCAACCGCGAACTGTTTGCGACCCTCTCCTACCGCCTCTGGTAGTTTGCCGACAATTCGGATTCTTCTTGTTGTCTTTGAAGGAATTCCACCTAATTTTGCACCGCAATTCTATAAAGGAACCTGCGATCAAAGTTTTCAACACGGAATTTTTTCAAAAACAAAACATGAAACAAGTTTTTCTTCCTCTCCTTTTGCTCCTTCTTGTCGTTCAATCCGCATTCGCACAAAACCTCGCTCCGCTTGGAAATGGTGAATATTCCACCTCTGCCAATGACGTCGTGGCAGGCATTCCACCGACCCCTTACAAGGTCATGGCTACCGTGGAAAAAAGCGAAAAAGACAAATTTACCCTGTCTGTCACCACCAACGGTCGCTACGGCAGCGATGTCGATTTTGCCCGCTTTGAAGGCAATGTCTTCGCTCCGGTTGACAATGAAGGCCTCTGGATGACCCCGACCAAGAACTTCATCGTGCTGTATCCTGGCGTGGTGATGGAACTCTACGTCACGAAAGGCCTTGACAATGCCCCTGAAATCGACCGCGTCGTAGCGATCGCCCCCAATGGTGCAAAATTTGGCGACCTCAAAAAATCGGCCAAAGACCATGCCGAGGCATTCAAGTTTGTGGAAATGAACAACAAACTTGCCAAAGCCAACGAAGCTGTCAAGGTCAAGGTAGCGCAAGAAAAGGCCGCCAAAGAAGCCGCAGCCGCCAAGGCAGCCGAAGAAAAGAAGATCGCCGACGAAGCCCGCCGCGCTGCGGATGCCAAAGCCCGCGAAGAGGCCAATGCCAAAGCAGCAGCCGACAAGGCTGCCCGCGACCAAGCTTATGCCGGTCGCACTGCAAGCATCTCCAAAACCGACTTCTGCACCGGCATCACCAAGTATGCAGGCATGACCAAGTCGCGTTACAAAGCTTTGAAGGGCAAAATTTTGCCTGCTGATGATCTCTACGGCGCAGGTGATACGACCTTCGCAGCCACTGAAGTGCTTCCCCTTTTTGACTTTGGCATCGTTCAGACTCGCCACAAAAGCAGCAACAACGCAACAGACTTGGCCTTCTACATGGAGCTCAACAGCGTCAATGACGTGCATTCACACTATGATGTGTTGCTCGCCCGCCTCAAAACCTGCATGACTGAAAGCAAAGGATGGCGCTCCATCGACCATGATGGAAGCTTCACATGGTACAGCGACAAATGCTGGGTCAGGTTGCACAAGAAATTCAACAGCTACAACGACAATATCCCTGACAATACTTTGGAGCTGGAAATCACTCCGAAATAGTCACCGTTGGAGCCTTTTGGTTCTGACTTCAATCAAACAGGCCCTCCAAATCGGGGGGCCTGTTCGTTTTTTGGGGTATTTTATTCCAGCGAATGCGTAGCGGAATTAACCGCGCAATCTTGGACGCACCAACCGTCCTGTTTCGTCGGTATGGCTGTAGCGCTCCAAACAATTTTCAATCAGGTTGCGGATCACGTCGTCGAAGGAAAGCAATCCCTCGGCAAGAAACGTACTGCAAAATTCAGCGTTTTTCCCGAGGTGCGATTCGGGTGTTAATTCAATGATTTCAAATGTATTGCGGTTCGTAAGTTTACCGTCGATGCGCATGTACTCGACCTTGTCGAGGTAATGAAACAGCCTTTTGCAAGCTTCAAAGAGGCCATCCCAAATCTGATCCTTGATATTGCGCATGCCGAGGGTATTTTCGGCGACGTATTTGTCATCGAAGGCATACAAATTGTGCATCAAAAAAGTCTCGTCATTGAGGACGTAACGTTCGCCGGCGGCCCATTCACGGATATAATCGCCGTAACCAATCATACAGATGGAAACTTCTTTCCCTGAGACAAATTCCTCGGCAATGATGGGACCACCAAATTCGGCGAGGAGCTCTAGCGCGAGGGCGCGGGCAGAAGCGTGGTCGCGCACGAGGTTCCGCTGCGTGATGCCGAGCGACGAACCCTCAAACATGGGCTTTACCACCAACGGAAGGCGCAATTCTTCGATCAAGTGCAAATCAGAGGCATCCCGAATGGCGAATGATGCGGGCGTATCAAGACCGAGGTCTCGGCAAAGCAATTTGGTAACGTGTTTGTCGTTGCAGATGCTTTTAGCAAAGGCGTCGCCACCGATGTATTTGAGTCCTGCGGCTTCGCAAATGGCGGGATTGAGCGCGTGGCGGTTCTTCGAATGGATTCCCTGCCAATAGGGAAACACCAAATCTGCGCTGTGTTTGTGAACGTTGGCGATGAGTTCGGCGGGAGAAGTATAGAGCTGCACATCGTAGCCGGCATCACGAATGCCCTGCGTCATTTCCTCGACATAGTACCGGTGGATGCGGTCTACTTGGCGGTTGAGCGGATTGGCTGTGCTTTCGTCGAAATCAATGTCATCTGCGACCAGGACAATTTTCATTGCGTTTTTGCGCCTCGGCGGGGGGTTATTGGTGAATCAAACGGAATGGAAGAACACCAAACGAATTCGGTCCCATCCAATCAAGGCCAATAATCTGCAAAAGATCGCAAAGATTCAATTTTGATTTGTGTAGCAGCTATTTCTGGCCACCCTCCCACGAAGACACAAAGGCACGAAGACTTGAAGCATTGACTTCGTGTCTTCGTGCCTTCGTGGCAAAAATCAAACCAAATGAAAATCAGTTGGCTTTGGGAGCGACGGTGACCAAAGCTTTTGCCTTGGCGATTGCTTCCTTGCTTGCTTTGACCTGCTGCTCGAGCAATGCGGCCTTTTCTTCGACCTGCTTGATGAGCGCCTCTTTGGTGGCGATGATGGTTTGGTCGGCTTTAGGATCGGCCTTCATGGCCTCCACTTGTGTCTTTACTGCCTTGATTTGGTCCTTGGCAGAAACGACATGGACTTCTTCAGCAGCGATGACCGTTTCGGCAGTTTCCGTGACCACTTTGTTTTTGGAACGTGCTTCTTCGGCGCGTTGCTGACCAAAATCACGGCCTTCTACAGTCTTTTCTTTGCCGTAAGCATTGCCTTGACCGTTGTTTTCCTTGACCTTGTCGGGCTTGGAACCGTGGGCATCATTGGCATCGTGCGAACCGGATCCGCCGGAGCCTTCGTCGCCTTTTTCCTTGGAACCTTGGTTGCCATTGTTCTTTGGATCCTTGATATCCGACTTCGAACCCTGCTTGCCATCCTGTGGATCAGAATGGGTGCTCACCCCAACCACGGCGGGTTTGCCATCTGTCGCCGTCGAAGGCTTGCCCAATTGCGTAGGTTTTCCGGTAGTGGCGCCACCGCTGCGGTCAGTAGGCTTGCCAGTTTCCTTGATTTCTTTTTTGTCATTGCCTTTGCCTTGACTGTTGCCTTGCGCAACGAGGTTGCCCATCAGCAACATGCCGATTGCCAAACTCAATGTATATTTTACTGTCGATTTCATCGTTTTCGAATTCAGAGGGTAAATCAATTTTCGTTCAGGATTTTCAAGAGGGAATCCAATTCGCGGGAGGTTTTTTCCGCTGCAGCCTTGGTGGAATCCACCGCATAGTTGGCAGCCTCAATTTGGAGAATCTCCTGTTTGGCCTTTTCCTGCTCTTCGGCAGATGGACCGCAACCCACAAAAGCCAAAAGGCCGAGGGCAGCAACAAACATCAAACTAGCTTTTTTCATTTTTTGAATGACTTTAATTCAATTTGGGTGCAAAGATAGTGGATTCCGTGTTGTTGGGAATGATTTTCGGATGGGATGGGATTTTTTATTCGTGTAAGATTTTGTTTTTTAGGTAGCCACGCCGTCATGTCGACCGGAATCCTCAAGGAGCGTAGCGACGCAGAGGATGGAGCGGAGACATCTACCGCAGATACACGCAACGCAATCACCACCCCGTCATGTCGACCGGAATCCTCAAGGAGCGTAGCGACGCAGAGGATGGAGCGGAGACATCTGGAACGCGGAAACACCGAATACACCGTCCTGTCCGAACCGATGCATAACAGCTTTGGTGCAGAACACTGGAGCGAACAGATTTCTCCGCGCGCATTTCAGCTTGGTCCTCCGCATCGCCTCCACTCTCCGCTTCGTTACGGCTGCAAATCGCTCCGCCTCCACTCCGGTCGACATGACAAAAACGCTCTGCCTTCACATCAGTCGACATGACAAAAACCTCAAACCCGCACACCCGAAATCTCCTTCACATCCCCGGGCTGCATGTCGCCCAGTTTGAGGGTATGCAGGCGCCACCGCACGAGTCGCAGGGTCGGAAAGCCAATGGCAGCGGTCATTTTCCGCACTTGGCGGTTTTTGCCTTCCTTGATCGTGATCGACAGCCAACAATCGGGAATCGTCGCCCGTACGCGAATGGGCGGGATACGTGCAGGCAAATCAGGCGCAGGTTCGAGCCGGCGCACCGTCGCTGGCAGGGTATAATAACGCTCCTTCTTCACCGTAATGTCCACACCGCGGCGCAATTTTTCCAAGGCACCTTCGTTGGGAATTCCCTCCACTTGCACCCAATATTCCTTTTCGATTTTTTGTCCGAGCAAAACCGCATTCATTTTGGGATCATTCGTCAGGAGCAACAGCCCCTCGCTGTCCTCATCCAGCCGCCCGACCGGATAAACATCCTTGGGAAAATCATGCAGCTCCGCCAGCGTCCGTTTGGAAGGGTCATCCGTGGAGAACTGACTCAAGACGCCGTAAGGCTTGTAGATGAGGAAATAGCGGTGGGACATGCGACCAATCAAGCAAATTAAACGCTGCGAAGGTCGGGAATTTCTGGTAAAATCTGCCGAATCCCTTACCGCACCACCACAATTCGTCTGACAGCCATTGTCCTTCCCGAGCCTTCGATTTGCAGAAGGTGAAGGCCGGCGGGGAGTTTTGAGACATCGACTTGCAGCCTGCGACTACCTGCCACAAGGGTAGATTCTGCTTCGAATTCACCAAGGCTATTCAAAATGCGGACTTGAAGCGGCGTTTTGGCAACCGCTGACAATCGCAAGGTAACAACATCAGAGGCCGGATTGGGCGCGATCGAAAAGAGGGGTGTTCCCGGCGATTCGATCCCGATTATCGTGCTCAGGTCGAGGCAGGTTCCCCAGGATTCCGAACCCTTTTCGTAGCAATACATTCGCCGCCATGCATAGCCGCCGACAGAACTGTACGACGATTCGATTTCTCCGAGACCATTGGCGAAGCTCTGCGACCAATCGGCATCCATCGGAATCATTGCATTGGCGCAGGAATCGTAGAAAGTAGTCTTGAGAAAATCCATTCGGATACGTCCATTCGTCCCTGCCATCGAGCGCATCCCGTTTTGGCAATAGTCGCTCAGCAGGGTTTTGACTGCGGGATTGTGTTGGTAGGGCAACAGTCCGACGCGCAGGTAGGGCAAGGAATCAAACGAAATTGTATCCGGCGCAGGTGCTATATAATTGGTATCCATGGCTTGGGCGGCGAATTGATAATACTGAAGCTGCTCTTGCATCACAGCATAGGCAAATCGGCTGCCGGGAACTTGGGCATTCACTACCGTGCTGAAATAGCCGCTGTCGGTTGCCGGAAAACTCAATTCGCGGTAACGGTAACGGTAACCAAAATGATCGGCGGGATCCCAATCAAAAATTTGGGCATAATCGGGAAGTGCGCCTCCCAAACCCATGGCAGGCAAGCCCCAAAGTTCGAAGGCAGGAAACTCCACCAAGCCCCCGAAATTGACAAAGGGCAGGAAGGAAAAAGTCTCCACGAATCCATGCGTGCGGCTCAACGCAAGATGTTGGCCCGTCGATAGCGAAATGTACTTAACCGAATCCGGCACGCCCAAAACGGTGCGGAAGACGATGCTATCCACCTGCGCCGTCACCGCGCCTTGCCAAGTCCAGGAATTGCCGATGGCTGCCCGCGTTTCCAACCGAAAGCTGTCTCCCCGACTGCTGACAAACAGGCAAACACCGTCTGGAAATTCCAACACCTTCCGGCCGAAACAATGATCTTGTTCCAAGGCGTAAGAACCTGTGATTGAACCCAAAACCGTTCCGCCGCAAGTCAATTGGCTATCCGAAAGCATCACGGGTCGGTCCATGCGGTAGAAATAATGGGCCATCGCCGCGCCTTCGACCACGACCGAATCCATATTCGCCGCAAAAAACCAAGTGTCGGCACTCCCTTGCTGACTGAAAGTATAAAGATGCGGCCCATTCGCAGGAAATGGATGCCAAGTTTGGGATTGGAGCGTGGTTGCGGGGAATAGGACGACGAGCATTCCTAAGCCAACAAGCAGCGCGCTTTCCAGTATGTATTCTTTTTTGCCATTGGTTGAAGGTACAATTTTGGGAGGGAAATCCCTCAAGGGGTTGGGGTTTTGAAGGATGGGAGGCGGTTTGAAGCTGTGGGAGGCTGTTTTAGAATTTCGGCAAAGCCTTCGGAAATGTCAAGCCTTAGGATGGTGCCGTTGGGGTTAAAAGTCAAAATTGTCATTCCTTCGTGTACAAAATTTGCTCGACCTTATTTGGAAGATGAGCTAGAAAACGAATCAGGTTAATTCCATTTCAGCGATCAACTGTTCGAAGAATTACACTTTCAATTCTTGCCAAGTACACGACTGCCTGACTTTCGTAATTGACTGAAATCCAATCGTCAAAAATGGAAAACTCATGTTTTTGGTCTCCCATTCGAATCACGAAGCCAGATTGCCAGCCATGGACCAATGAATTGGAAGGCTCGTCAAGTTTTGCGTTAAGTATTGCATCCTTATGACTTGCAAAATCATCAAAAACAACCATGCCAAACAACGATGCTGTGACTCCTTCTGAAACCTGATAGGCCTTGGATAGGCTCCTGCCATCTTCCATCCAAATAAGATAATAATAATCTCTTGAGCCTGGCACGCAACCTGAACAATGACGGTAATACATTAGCAACGAATCGACACCGTTATTCAATAGAGAGTCCCAATCTTGCCTCACCAATTCGCTTGGGGAAGTACGCAAATTACCATGGTTCACAGAAGTATCCTTACAACCGATTGCAAGCAAAAGGATAAAAACCAGTGAAATCAGCGTTTGACAAATTCTCATACATTACATTGTAAGTGCCTGCATCACAGCACCCGCACCGTCGAGCGTCACCCACGGTGTGCCGAGCCAGTCTTTGAGGATCCTATTTCGATTCATCGTCCCATTTTGAGTAATTTCCGCAAAACCGTCGGAAATGTCAAGTCTCAGAATGGTGCCGTTGGGGGGCACTTTTGCGGCTTCCATGCGTTGTCGATAAGTTTTCCATTCGTTTTCGAGGAAGTGGTTGATGCGGGTGACGGTGCGCCGCACTCGGCGTCGAGTTGACGCAATGCCAGGTCCGCGTTGCCACCCGGCGACGAATAGAGCGGCTCCACGAGTCCAGCGACGGTGTAAAGCGGTCTACCATCTGCTGCGTGAGGTGCTCGAGGCCTTTTTGGTTTCTCGGGTCGAGGTATACTTCCATCAGAACGCGGATGCTGTCCCGCACCGGTTTGCCGACCTTTTTGAGGGAATCCCGCAGGGTGTCGCCGACATTTTCCAGCAGCTTTTCGTAGCGGTCCATCATCTCACGGGCGTCGCGGACTTGCTCGAAGGCTTGCGTTCCTTTGCGCACAAGTCGCAGGTAATCCGCAATTTTAGCTTCGCGAATGGCCATCTTTTCGCGGTCATACACAATCCTTGGATCGGGCAAAATCTGAAAATTGCTGCTGTCTTTGAGGGCGCCATGCAACACAACAGCCTTGTATTGTCCGGGCGGCATGTCGGGTCCACCGGGAATTTCCAGTTGCCGTGGAAACTTGTTGTATTTCGAAATAGCTGCCATTCCGGTCAAACTGCCAGCGAAATTCAAAAAATCCGGTGTCGGCTTTGGTGGAATAGGTCCGGACCGAGTCGCCTGCCAAGGTTAGGATGTGCACTTTGACCATGTTTTTGGGCGTGACTTCGCCGGGGCCTTTTTCCGGTTTTGGCACTTCGGCACCTCCGTTGCTTTTTTTTTCCCCTTCGAATCCGCATTTTCCTTCTTCGCATCAGCCGTTTTCGCCTTGGGAATGCAGGCTTCAGCTCCGGTGTTTTCAGATAAACTTGAAAATTGGCGCCCCTGACCGCGATTTCCATCTCCAAAATCGGCTGCGCCATTGTACCGGAATCCATCCACGGAACGGTATTCAGCGGCGATGGCATCTTGGATTGGAAGCAAGTAAAACTCCTTTTCCAGCAGGGATTTGCCTCCTTTGGCGAGCATTCTCAAGCTGCGAATGTCATCGATCATCCACAAAGCGCGGCCAAATGTCGCGATGATGAGGTCGTGTTCGCGGGGATGAATCTTCAGGTCATTGACGGGAACGGAAGGAAAATCGTTTTTCCACTTCGTCCAATTTTCTCCAACGTCGATGCTGACATAGAGGCCGTGATCGGTGCCGAGGAACAAAAGGTCTTCAGCGACAGGATCTTGCACGATGCTCAGGCAATGCCGCTGACCTTTTTGCCGTCCGCAATCCGGCGCCATGTCGCCCCGAAATCGCGGGTATGGTAGGCATAAGGTTCCCAATTGTTGCGCCGGTAATCATTGAGAATGACAAAGGCTTCACCGACATTGATTTTGCTGACTTCAATTTGTGGAATCCATGCGCCCTTGGGTGCATCGGGCAATTTCCCGATCAGATTCGTCCAGTTTTGCCCGCCGTCGCGGGTCAATTGCAGGTTGCCATCGTCCGTGCCGACCCAAATCAGGCCCTTTTGCAGCGGACTCGGCGCAATCGCCAATATTGTGGTGTAGTTTTCGGCGGTGGTCGCATCCAACGTCAATCCGCCACTTTTGGCCTGCTTTTGCTTGGTGCTGTCGTTGGTGGTCAATCCGGTGAAAGAGTGCCAACTTGCGCCCGCGTCCGTGCTATGGTGCAGAAACGGATCGCCAATAAAGGTCGTTGTCGTCGTGCGGATCCAAGGCCATACCCGCATTCCAATTGAACCTCAATGCCTTGCCCTCAGGATGAATGGGCCGAATGTCGATGCTTTCGCCTGTTATTTTGTTCCACGACGCACAATCCACCTTGCGACATGGCATATACGACCTGCGGATCATTGCGTTTGGCGGCGACATCAAATCCGTCCCCAAACATCACCTCCCGCCAATGATAATTGCGAATGCCGCCTTCGGCCCAGACCTCCGACGGACCGACGTAGCTGCCATTGTCTTGCAAGCCGCCCATGATGTTGTAGGGTACCTGCATGTCGTAATCGACGTGATAAAATTGTCCGAGCGGCAGGTTCTCCACCAAGGCCCAAGACTTGCCGCCATCACGCGAAATGGCGATGCCACCGTCGTTGCCATCGATCAGAAATTCGGGATTATTCGGATCGATCCAAAAGGCATGGTGATCGGGGTGAACGCCCGAAAAACTCACCAATTGGGTAAAACTTTTGGCGCCGTCTTCGCTGTAGGAAATCGTGCTCCAGAGATTGTAAACGCGGTTTTCATTCTGCGGATCGACAAAAATTTCGGCATAATAAAAGGGACGGTTGCCAATGTCGTTTCCGCGCGCTTTTTCCAGTTGAATCCATCGTCGTGCGCTACGGTAATGGCTGGCACTATCGGATTCGTGAGGCATAAACGACATCTCGGTTTAGAGCGGGAAAATGCCAAGCCCATTCGGCCCAATTTGCCCGCTGGAAGGCCATTTTTCTCCGTTTGTTGTTGCCAGGTTTTGCCTCCGTCGAGGGTCATGTACAAGCCCGAACCTTTGCCACCCGAGGTGTAAAAACCAGGTTCGCGATGTATTCCCACATCGCAGCGAGCAGCTTGTTGGGATTGCTGGGTCGATGACCAATTCGGCACTGCAACCCGTTGTATCATTCACGAAGGACCTTCTCCATTTTAATCCACCCACGACGGTTTGAAAACGCCGATGCTTGTTGGGAGGCTAAGCCAAAGACCGAGTGCGGCGACGTAAACGACATTTTTCATTGTTGGGATCGACTTGATGATGCGGTGAATGGTTTTGGTGTTTTCCAGGCCCATCATCTGCCAAGTGCGACCCGCGTCGAGAGGGCTTTGTAGATGCCTTTTGCTTGCTGTTTGCGAATTCCGCGGATTGCCTTCGCCCGTTCCTGCCCAAATCACGCTTGGATTTTGTTGAGGTAACCGCGGCAGCACCGATCGACAAAACGGCTTCCTTATCAAAAATGGGTGCCCAGACGGTCCCGCCAGTTTCGCTTTTCCAAGTCCGCCGCTCGCCGTACCTGCATAAATCGTCGAAGGGTCAGTTTCCACAGCCACAACGTGACGCGCCCGCTCATGCCTGCAGGAATGGAAATGCAGCGCGGTTTGAGTTTTGAACTTGGAAAGGTAACCGTTTGGGCATCTGCGAAGGGTAATCCTGCCAGGATCAGGGTGGCAAGGAGCATACGGAAAATGCTCAACAGGAAATTCAGTCTTTTGCATCGCTTCCAGATTCAGGTGCCGAAAGTTAAGGCCAATCATGCGAAGAAAAAACGCCCGAGGCAGCGTGACGGTTGATTCTTGGCCTGAGTGTTGAAAATTTCAGCAATTACTTACCCTTCACTGCGATTCTCATACTTTCCCGCAGAAATCATGATGCCTTCATTAGAATCCATTGCCAAAGACCCACGTTTCATCGGGCAAACCGTGCAATCCGTTTTGAAAGCGATCAGCAAACCTATGACGACCACAGTACTGTCGATTTCACGCCGGGCAAGCTCAACGCCGCTGCATTTCTTTTCGAAGGCGATGGATGGATCTACTTCCTATCGACGAATTCCAGCATCAACCCGCCTTCCACCCTGAGCAGAAATGGGACTTGGACCTATTGTTGAAGGAAAAGGTCGCCCAAATGGAATTCGAAGCAGAATGAATTTTAGTGGGAATTCTAGTTCAAGGAAATAGTTCGAGAAGCCAACTCGTCTTTGCGGCCCTTTGCGCCGGCGCCTGTCCCGCAACCGGGGCGGTTAAACTTGGGGGCGGGGCTTTTCGTGTGCCTTGGTGCGCTTCGTGGCCAATCTTCAGAAATTCAAACCAATTTCAGAACCACGCTTCACCCGCACCATGACCGGATCGTCAAATACATACAGCCCAATGCGCAAATAATCAACCCAAAAAGACTCCCGCGCGAGTTCGACACCCGGCCGTGAATCCATTTTCCATTGAGCCCTGAAACTCCTCCGGCCAAAGCAAAAACTGGCCCCGACGATCGCCGCAATCATCGGAAACAGGCAAATAATCAATGGAATAGGCCTGAAAATGCTCAAACATGCATAACGACAGAGACATCCGTAGATGGCAATCCACGTCCAGCGGATCAGGGTCATTGTGTTGACGCACCAGGATGCCCCAAAAATCAAAGGCCAAAACAATTCCTATTCCCGTATGGACACGTGTTTCCATCTTGCAAAGGTGGGTGGCAGCCTGTTTCAAACCGCCATCAACCGGTTGGTTGCTGTTGATCCACGATCGCATCGGTTTTCTGAAGAATTCCTTGAGATCACTAATTTCAGGCCATGAAACGTGCGTATTTCAAGGCTTTGTTATTGTTGCCGTTTTGGATCGGATGCAGTGGCGGAGAATTGAAACCAAAATCGACGATCCAGGTTCGGCCGCCGGTGCAGAGCCCAAGGGCAAGCAGTTGATGACCCAATGCGGCAGTTGCCATACCGTTCCCTTCACCGTCGGATTTGGGTAAAAGCCCTGGAAAAATCCACATCCTCGTGCGCATGAAGCGCCTACATGGGCATCTACAACGACAAACCAGCGTACTACGATGTGTCCCTGAAAAATGGCTCGAGCCCGGTGTCGGCGGGCGGCAGGTGCGCGCGGCGGGCATTTATCCGTCTGAGCCGTGATGACCCGTCCGGATTGGGAGGCTTTGCGCGATTATATCGCGGCAATGCGCCAACGCTCGACAGGCGCTCCGGGATGTTTGCCGATTGAAAAGAGGTGGGCTTTTCGAGGCGCGGCCGTAAAGCCGACCGCACTTGCAGCCGTTGGATAGGCAGCGGTGGCGATTGATTCAGCACGCCGAAAGTTTATGCGGCATTTTTCCAGCAGAGCTTGCTTGAAATGAATCCCGCAGAGAAATTCTCGACCCGTGTCGACGGATTGTATGGCCCAATTATTTGAATCCCGCTGCGAATGGCTGCCATGGCCGAAATCAGGAGCATGAAGGGCGGTGACCACCCCAAAGGCGGCGTTTGGCGGGCAAATGGGTCCGGCCAAATCAAATCAAAAAGCCTGCGGTGCGCTTTGATTCATTGATGCGGCCGTGATGATCCAATAGGCCGACCTCGATCAAGGATAGGGGACGAAGATGCCGCCCTCGCCAGATTTGGCTGCCTATGGGCGAAATGTCTTGGCAGGAAAATCAAGGCGGGAAATTCATTCGGCATACTCTACCATTGACGGCACGGTTTCCATTCATGTCGGCGATTTCACGGCGACGGTTTGCCTGACATCCTGAGCCTCAAAGCCAATGCCGACGAACGCGTGGATTTGTACACCAACAAGGGCAACGGGCAATTCAAACTGAAATGCTGTTCCGTTTTAACCCGAGTTGGCAGCGCACCGCCATGGAAGTCGTAGATTGGGACAAAGGACTGGTCGCCTGGATTTCCTCGTGGCGAACGGCGACTGTGGCGATTATCCGCCGATTCTGAAAGGCGCCCTACGGCATCCGGTTGTATCTGAACAAAGGCAGTGATGTTTTTGAAATGGCGCATTATTTTCCATTCAACGGCGCTTATGGCTTGCGCGTCAGGACCTTGGCTTGGACGGCGATCCCGACTTAGGGGCGGTTTCCTTTATCCCGACTGAAGCCCGGGCCCGAAAAACTTTCGTCTATTTCGAAAATCAGGGGCAATTTCAAATTTCAGGCACTGGCTTGTTTCCCGAAGTTGGATTGGGAAGGTGGATGGTCATGGATGCCGAGGACATGGACGGCGATGGGGATGAAGACATTGTGTTGGGGCCTTCGACGTCAAAAGTGACGACTGTAGCAGGCGACCACCGACCAATGGATCAAGGACGATGTGCGGTTTTGGTCTTGGAGGAATTTGACAAAATCTGGGAAATAGCGCATCCAGACCAAATATTTGCAGAAAAATTTCCCAGAAATGTTATCTTGCTATCGATCAAAGTCGTCGGGAAGAATGAAAGGATTCTATTTACAGTATTGCTGCTGTTTGCAAGTTTTTGTTCGGGCAAACATGGCTCCATTCTGCCAATACGAGGTATGTACAACAGACGTTTAGGATGTCCCTGGCACGCAATTGACTGTCAGTACCTCTACACCTCCACCAATCCTGCTTCGGTGGATTTGGTTTCCAAACATGCCGATTACATGGAGATGTAAATTACTTGTTGCAGAACCCATGCAGAATTGACGACCGGCAGCGGATTTGCTTCTTCGCCAGCGGTTTTGTCCGCCGGATGAAAACACTTGCCGCCATGCCGCGATGGTGTACAATGGCACCTGGCTTTCGTTCTGTTGAATGGAAGCGCTCAATGGCCAAGTCGCGATGTCAGGGAACATGGTCGAAACAATCCTGCAAGCGCTTGTTGGCAACTATGGTTTGCTGTTTTGGTAGCGAACAATTCTTCAGTTTCATCGACGAAGTTCGGATTTGGGCAGTAGCGAGAACGCAAGCGCAAATCAAACATTTATGTTCATTCCTTGCCGACGCCTACTACCCAAACGGGCTTGTTGGCTATTATTCGTTCAACAGTGCGATCAATTTGCAAGAAATGCGCTGTTTAACGGCAACGTTGCAGGAACTGCAAGCCTTGGGAATGCAAAATCCGACGTATGGCATTGACGCCAGTTTGCGTGATTTTAGGCGGATCCTTTGATCGGTTTACGGTGAGTCCGGAAGGCGGTGGTTACTAACTGGATTGGGAATGGAATGAGCATCACACCGCAACATTTTTATTTGGAAACGGACCAGAAGCCATCCCAGTTGACTGCAATTCAAGACATTGAAGCGATGAGCAATTCGTTGTCGTTGGGTCATCAGCCGATACGGGCGACATGGTACCGACTCTCAGCGCTCCCTGCGAATAGCGAAGTGGTTTTGACCAATGCGGTGGAATTTGCGCACGAAACTGAAATGCGACATTCTTCATAAAAACAGATTGACAATCGGTGCAAGTATCTATCGCGGAACGGCAGGAGATTCAATACAGCGTTGCGACGTTTCTGGAAAGCGAATCCTTGACGGATGTGCCAGTTTCAAATGAATTGCGTTTCGATCTTCCGACAATGAATGGATTCTATCTCGTCAAACTGATGAGAGATCGGCGGACAGAAGAGTATTAGTTAGGAATAGTTCAATAATCCATCTCAACAGCCACGGCGGATACGAAAATACCATTTGATCCGCGATTGGCCCATTCCTTGCTAACAATCACTCTTTTGCTGACTCAGGATGTGAATTTTGTGGCAACATAACCGACCTCTCTCCTTGAGCTGGATTTACAGACCAATCAAATCCATCTATCAAGTTATTCGAGAAAATCCATCTGGCTGAGGCACAATAAACGAACTTTTGCATTGTTTTACACCGTATCACCTCGAATTACAAGGATGGCTGCCATCATGTTGGCATCTTATAACTGCTACTTAAATTTTTCCTCTCAATGTTTGAAGTAGAATGGTGTGGGGGAAGCTGTGTAATCAACTGTGTATGTTCCCTTGTTCGAGAATAAAACCGCCAATATGATACGGTGGGCAACTGCCAATCTTCGGAGAATCCCTTTAAAATAGTATTAAGGTCTCATGCACATCCGGGCCATCCACACCAATAATTGCTTTCACGTACGTGTCAGCAATGAAGTTTTAAACTTGCAAGAATTCCATTGTTCCAATGCCCGATCATTGCGGCGAAACCATGAAAATCAGAACCAGGGGCTCTCGTCACGAATTGCCGAAACGATGGCCTAAATTCCAGTGATTAACAATACAATAACATTATAATATTTTTTCATCCCTCCTTTTTACGAAACACCTTCCCTCACCACAAATGCGATAAGCAGCATCAACTCTGCGACAAACCGCTCGGTATCAATCGCAATTCATGAAACTGCTGATCCTTTGCACCAATCCGATTGGAAAATTTCGCGGACCCGCCGATTACCAATGATCGGCGCTGAACGCCTCGGAACTTATGAGTTCAAAGCGTTTAGTGATTGCATTTGGGAACGGATTGGGGCAAACCAGCCCCAAAACATAGCCCGATTGGCCGGGACGCACTTCAATGACAAGGTGATAATGGTTGGTGCCACGCCATCAAACGCGCCGACGGTAATAATTGATGGCGCACGCAGATAATCAAGTTATGAAGCGCGTAGGCTCTGCCTTGCGTGGTCAAAGACGGCGCACAAAACTAATTTCTGAAAAGCTATCGCACCATCGCGCCTTCATCCATTCGACGAAAAATGACGTTGTTCATCGCTGGTCTGAAGATCAACTCCCCTGATCCTCAATACCATTCCCAAGGCTCACCAATTCGATGGGCAAAATGCAGCCGTTTGAGGTCGCCGGTGAGCATGAGGTCCCGGTTGAATATTTAGCAAAGCCATCCACCATCACCTCGCAGCCCGTCGAGGCTGGCAGCGGGAGGCCAGTATTTTACAGGCGCAGATTGCGGCATCGCCCGTCGGCGCAGTAAATCAGACGCCCCAGGTGGCGCACCTGATTGGCGACATTGACACGATAGATAAAATCTGCGCCCCGTTTCCGCCAGGATCGAATTCTGGCGGAGATGTTTCGGCCGTTGTCGGTTACGTCCATTGATTCAAATGTTGGCGGCAATCGAAAATTTGTACTAAACCGTATTTTCCAACCGCGTAATGGCATTGGCGCC
>JADKCL010000067.1 GCA_016718825.1 Bacteroidota bacterium
TCGCGAAACGTGCCAATGCCCGTCGGGAAACCAAGATCCCCGTCTTCGACGCGAATGCCATCCAACCTTCATATTTCCAAACGAACTCTTGGTGCATCCGATCCCCGCAGATACCCAAAATCATATTTCAATCGCGTCCTTTGACCATAGAAATTGCATCAATTCCCTGATAAATGCCTTCGTAGCGAATTTCTCCATAAATCCCGACGGCTCCGGCCCATTTGGAAGGATCGTCGCCGATGAAGTAATTGTTGTATTGCGGATGTTTTTCTGATGGCGAAATGACGGGATTTGCGCTTGCACCTTCGAAGACCAATTGAAATGCATGACCACGGTAGTTGATCGGGGTGAGGTCACGGTTGGTCGGGCAACGAAAATAGTCGTCGTGCAAATGGCTGAGGTCCTGGCAAGTTGTAGGTCAATTTGCCATCCTCAAAACACCTTTCCCCGGAATGCCGGTTTCATAGCGAATATAGGAATCCCATTGGCCCTTGTTTTCAACGAAATTGACAATGGAAGGCAATTCAGGCGCAACTGCCGGAGTTTTGTACTTGGCTTGAAGGGCGGAAAGTTGGCACGACAACAAAGCAGGCTCAGGAACCAATGGCGAACAGTCATTTCTTGAATTCAGCAGTAAGAAAACCCAAATGGGAAGGTAGCGGATTTTGATGCCAAAATGTAGCATTCCAGCGCTGAGCGGTCAAAATCGAGGCCTGAGCGGACTTTTGGAATGCAATGGGTGGGTGAACTTGTGCACTGCGGCAGCTGTATCAAACCCATCCGGCCCGACTAAACTTGCATCATCAGTCTGGCATTCCCCAAAATAAAACACACTTTGGCGCGATGTCGAAAAACGCGCATTGGAGACGATACAAGCGCCCATCGCCGAGGAATTGGTACAATTTGAAAAGTACTTCCGGGGAGCGATGAAAAGCCGCGTGATGCTGCTCGACCAGATCATGCAGTATCTCATCAAGCGCAAAGGCAAGCAGATGCGTCCGATGTTTGTTTTGCTCAGTGCCAATCTCGCTAGGCGGCATCACTCCGAGCACCTATCGCGGTGCAGCCCTCATCGAATTGCTCCACACCGCCACACTCGTCCATGACGATGTGGTCGATGATGCCGACGAACGCCGCGGCTTCTTCAGCATCAACGCGCTTTGGAAAAACAAGATTGCCGTGTTGATCGGGGACTTCCTCCTGAGCAAGGGCCTGCTCATGTCGATGGAGCACGACGATTTTCAGCTCTTGAAAATCACCAGCAATGCCGTCAAACTCATGGCTGAAGGCGAATTGCTGCAAATCGAGAAGGCCAGAAAGCTCAATGTCGATGAGGCGGTGTATTTTGATATCATCCGGCAGAAGACCGCGTCGTTGATTGCGAGTTGCTGCGAAGTCGGAGCTGCAAGCGCGCGGCCTGACGATGCGCCATTCATCGAGCAGATGCGCCTCATGGGCGAAAAAATCGGCATGGCCTTCCAAATTCGTGACGATCTCTTTGACTACGGAACGGCGGATGTCGGCAAGCCTCTGGGCATCGACATCAAGGAAAAAGATGACCCTGCCGCTGATCCACGTGCGCCGAACAAGGCAAGCTGGGCGCAGCGCCGCAAGATCATCAACGTCGTCAAACGCCACAACACCGACAAAGCTGCGGTCGACTGGGTCATTCAATACGTGATCGACCATGGCGGTATCACCTACAGCGAGCAAGTCATGAACAACTTCTCAAAGAAGCCATGGACATCCTCGACACCTCCCCGAGTCACCCAGCAAAACAAGCCTCCGCGCCTTGGTGGATTATTCCGTGGCGAGGGAGAAGTAGGGATGAGGCGAGGCGGCGGCCTCTGGCCGCACGTCGCCCGAACGACTGGCCTCTGGCCAGAATAGACGGAAATACAGAATCGAACCACCCCCGCCGAGATTGCATTTCTACAACTGAAGTTGAATTTTAGGAGAATCAGGCTTGCGGTTCCATGGTGTCAAAACGTTTGCACCTGATACATGTTCCCTAAATTGTTGCGAGCTTTCCGGTGAATAGAATCCGAATCTTCTTCAATTTCAATTGATGAACCCATGACACCCTTCGCCAAAGCACTTCTTTTCGGCTTGTTTCTCCTTACGTTTTTAATACCACCGCGCGCTGGTCTTGCACAAAAATGCCACCTGGATATTGCAATCGAATCCGGGGTTGTGGTACCAAACGGCCAATTCCGAAAGCTGAATTTGTTGAAGGCAGGACCTTATGCCGGAATCGGGGTTGATGTTTCGTATCCGATAGGAAGTAGATTCGGCTTGTTGTTTTCCATCGTCCCGACGATCTCATCTGCCACCAAAAACAATTTCAGGATGGCCTCGGATTGCCTTTCCGAACCCTGCGTGACCTATCTCACGACCCAGGATTCAGTGCGGGGAAGGGATATGCGTTTTTGGGACATTGCCGTGAGTGCCGGTGGGTCATTCTCTTTCGCAAAAACGTGGAAAGTAAAATTGTCTGCTGGATTTAGTTGGAATCCAGTGGCCTGGGTGGAATCAGGTGGATTTGTCGAAGATGTTCCAAAATATCGATTTATCAAGTACAAGCCCGATCCCTCGGTGACCTACAAGCGCACGACGGGCATCTTGCGGCTCTCCCTCGTCAAGTATTTGCAGGTTCACGAAAAGGACAGGCTGTTTTTGGAATTGGCCAGCCAAATTGGAATGAGTCCCAAAATGCGTATTCCAGGCCAGAAAATGTGGAAGGGGGATTTTCAATTCAGGCCATCCTTGATTGGAATTGGTTTTGGTATACAGCTGTAGGTCCCAATACGAATGGATGGTAGGTGACACTACGTCGGTTCCTGACTTGAAACGAAACCGATTCGACTCAAAACTCAAATTCCAAACTTTCCCATTCCCTGCCTACCTTTGCACCTCGGATGGAAGTTCAGAAAATCATTGAGGCGCTCATTTTTGCCGCCGACGGCCCCTATGAAGCCGACACAGTTCCTGGAGATTTTCCAGAATGAGGATTTTTTTGGGATCAAATTCGATGAGGATGTCCTCAACGACGCGCTCGCAGCGCTCTTGGCCAAGTATCAGAGCGACGAATTTGTCTTCGAACTCAAGCAGATCGACGGCGGCTACCAGTTTTATACCAAAAAGGACTATTATCCTTTTGTAAAGCATGCCGTTTTGGCCAAAAGCACCCGGCGGATGTCACGGGCGAGCTTGGAAACCCTGTCGATCATTGCCTACAAGCAGCCCATCACCAAAACTGAAATCGAATTCATCCGCGGGGTGAATTGCGACTACGCCGTGAGCAAGCTGTTGGAAAAGAACCTGATCGAGATTCGCGGTCGCGCCGAATTTGCAGGCAGACCTTTATTATATGGTACGACGCCGTTTTTCATGGAGTACTTCGCGTTGAATGACCTCCGTGACTTGCCCAAACTCGACGAATTGAATTCGGAGGAGAAGGATTTTCAGGCGCAGTTCAAGGTGTATGTAAATGACGACGAAGCCGAAGGTGATGGAGAAGATCTTGTGGAGCAAATGGAAGCCGCGGATGAATTGCATCAAATGACGGTCGAAGAAGACGAGCCAACCGATACAATAGACGAAGAAGCCACCTTCCAACGCCTGGAAGGGGAATTTAGAATCAAGGATTTGGAGGAAGAATAATCCGTGGAAGAGAAAACAAAAAGACAGCAGCTGCCAAGACATCTACCAAGAAAGTCGAAGCCGTGAGCCCCAAAGAAAAGCCGACCGCCGCCAAGGCCGTGAAAGCCGCCGCAACCGAGAAGTCGGTCGCAGCTACAAAAGCAGCACCCAAGGCCAAAGCCGTCTCCAAAGCCAAACCTGTTGACCCTCCTGTCGCTGCTGAAAAACCAGCCGCCAAGAAGGCCTCGGCTTCTAAAGCTAAACCTGCTGATGCGCCCGTCGCTGCTGAAAAACCAGTCGCCAAGAAGGCCGCCGCCTCCAAAGCCAAATCCGCTGATGCGCCTGTCGCTGCTGAAAAGCCAGCCGCCAAAAAGGCCGCCGCCTCCAAAGCAAAATCCGCTGATGCGCCCGTCGCTGCTGAAAAACCAGCCGCGAAAAAGGCCGCCGCCTCCAAAGCCAAGCCTGTTGTCGCGCCCGTCGCTGCTGAAAAGCCTGCTGCCAAAAAGGCCGCCGCCTCCAAAGCCAAATCCGCTGACGCGCCCGTCGCTGCTGAAAAGCCAGCCGCCAAAAAGGCCGCCGCCTCCAAAGCCAAATCCGCTGATGCGCCCGTCGCTGCGGAAAAACCTGCTGCTAAAAAGGCCGCCGGCAAATCCAAGGCAATAGCCGCAGAGCCGACAATCGCTGAAACGAAAACGCCATCCGGCGATGAAGCGTCTTCTAAAGTTCGCTCAAAGCCGCGCCGCCGCGAATTGAAGCGACTGGGATTGCTCAAACCAAAGGAAAACAAAAAGCAAAAACGCTTCGATGACGCCCAAAAGGCACGATTGGAAGCCAAAGAGGCCCCAAAGGCAAAGGGAAAAGACAATAAAAAGCCTGCTGAAATTCGACAAGAGACAGCAGCATCCGAAAAATCGGTCGCCGCGCCGCAGATTGTCAAAGGAAATTCCGCCAACAAGTCAGCGCAGGCGTCTGAAGGCAAGTCCAAGCGCGACCACAAAGCTGAGGATCGCGATGAACCGAAGGCAAAGGTCAAAGGCAAAGACAGCAAGTCCAAGCCCAAATTGATGCCCGAGGAGTTTGGCGGCTTCCAAAAACAGATCAGCCCCAAGGCTGAACGTAAAAACGAGCGCCGCAAGGAGCGGCAGGAAAAAGCCGAGCGGGAACAAGACCAAAGCCATGGTTTGTTTGAAGAGCCGATTCGCCTCAACCGTTTTGTCGCCCTCTCCGGAATTTGCTCACGCCGCGATGCCGACGGACTCATCAGCGACGGAAAAGTCAAGGTAAATGGCAAAGTTGTCAAGGAAATGGGCTTCAAAGTGCAGCCCGGCAAGGACAAGGTTGTCTTCAAAGACCACGAGTTGCGGATCAAGGTGTTTGTCTACCTGTTGATGAACAAGCCCAAAAACAAGCTTGCAACAACAGAAGACGATCTTGGTCGCGATACGGTCATGGAAATTGCCGAGCGTTATACCAAGGCACGCGTTTATCCTGTTGGCAGGCTCGACCGCAATGCAACCGGCCTGCTTTTGTTGACCAACGACGGCGACTTGACGAAAAAGCTGACGCAGGCGGGAAGTAAATTCACCAAGATCTACCATGTACGCCTCGACAAAGAAGTTTCCGAGACCCAAATTTTGGCGATGAGAAAAGGAATTTCACTTGAGGAAGGCGTCGTGAAGGCCGACAAAGTTGAATATCTTTCCAACGGCGGACTCAATGAGCTCGCCATTCAAATTCAAAGCGGTGCCAACCATGTGGTCAAGCGGATGGTGGAACAGCTTGGTTTTGAGATCGTAACGTTGGATCGTGTGCAATTTGGCCCGCTTGACAAAAGAGGCTTGCCGCGCGGCACATGCAGGTTGCTGAGCGAAAAGGAAGTCGGATTCCTCAAAATGCTCTAAAAAAGGGTAAAGAAAATTGCACTGCTCAGGTAATCTGAAGGTGCCCTTTCTGAAACATCAGGCATTGTTTTTTACCCTTTGGCCCATGGTTTGTCCGCCTTACTGTGTAATGCACGCATCAAATTGCGCGTGCAGAGTTTGGGGGATCGCCGTTTTATTGTAACAAGTTTGCTGCTGGAAGACATGTGGGGCCAATTTTTTCAAAAATCTTTGCGATTAAAAAAGATCAAGCTAACTTGAGCGTTCATTTCAAGAAATTCATTGTATTCACTTTTCTTCCTTAGCAAAAGATTACTGGATTCATCCAAAAACTTTGAATTAGTAAAAGCGTGATATGAAAACTGTAGGTACCGGTGCTGGCGATAACGGCCGCACAATCAAAAAATCTAATCCTTTGAAGTCTTGGTTCCCTGCCCTGGTCATCGTGCTGGCATTGGTGGTAGCCTTTGTGGTGTTCAAATATGTCTTCGGTTCACCAGACAACTTCGAGGGCGGCAAAGAAGCTGCTGCACAAATGGATGCTTGGAAAGCGGCTGGATCAGTCGGTGAAGCTCCAAAGCACTGGACAGACGGTCACCCCTTGGATGGCAACATGCAAGGCACCATCTACAAAGGTGGTATCATCGTTCCGATTGGTATGTCTCTCTTCTTGATGGTATGGGTGTTTTTCATCGAGCGCCTCATCTCTGTCGTATTCATGGCCAAGGGCTCCGGCTCCGTGGACGTGTTTGTACAACGTGTGCGCCTTGCCTTGCGTGATGGTGACATCGACGGTGCGATTCAGGCTTGTGACAAACAGCGCGGCTCTGTCGCAAATGTGGTCAAGGCTGGTCTTACCAAGTACAAGGAGGTCGAAGCCAATCCAGTGCACGACAAGGAAACCAACCGTGAGGCCATCCAGAAAGAACTGGAAGAAGCCACCACCTTGGAACTTCCTATGCTTGAGCGCAACCTGCCGATCATTGCAACCATCGCATCCATCGGGGTGTTGGTCGGTTTGTTTGGTACGGTTTTGGGTATGATCAAGGCCTTCTCCGCACTCGCCGTCACCGGAACATCCGACTCGACCGAGCTTGCAACAGGTATTTCCGAGGCACTTGTGAATACCGCTATCGGTATCGGAACTTCCGCTTTGGCAATTATCTTCTACAACTTCTTTACGGTTCAAATCGACTCCTTGACTTATCAGATCGATGAGGCCGGTTACAGCATCGTGCAGACGTACGAAACGACGACGACGCACAAGTGATTTTTCCGCTGACCCCTACAATAAATAGGTGTCAAAAGGAGTTGTAACCTTAAAAGGAGGGTATTATGCCTAAGGTAAAACCAAAGAGGAAAAATCCGTCAATTGACATGACCGCGATGGTGGACGTTGCGTTCCTGCTGCTGACCTTTTTCATCATGTCTGCAAAGTTCAAGGCTTCTGACAAGGTGCTTGTCGATACCCCGACTTCGATCTCGACCTCGGAATTGAAAGACAAAAACTTGTTTATCATTACCGTGGACAAGAGTGGAATGGTGGTAGTCGGCGTTTCGCAGGAAACCCGGAAGGGCATGCTCGAGAAGATGATCGAAACCTACAGTCTGCCAGTATCCGAGGAAGGGATGACCTTCTTTGCCAATCAGCCAAGTTTTGGCGTGCCATTGGCCGAGTTCGGAAATTGGCTGGGCACAAAGGATCTCGACAAAATCAAGGAGTATCCCTACCATGGTATTCCCGTGAATACCGAGCGTGGACAGGTCAATGAGCTCAAAGAATGGATCAACGCTGCAAGGCGTACCAATTATGAGCTTCGCTTTGCCATCAAAGGCGACAGGGATGTGGCCTTTGAGAAAATGGACAAAGTGATTGCCACCCTGCAAGAAGTGAACATCAATCGTTTTAACCTGATCACGGGCTTGGAGGCTGACCCCAATGCTCCCCAAAAGAAAGCTGCTGAAGCCGAAAGTGCCGAAGCTCCTGCCGAAAAGTGATCATTTCATCTAGGAGGATTATAAAATGGCTGAAGTAGATACCGGCGGAGGTGGGGGGAAACACAAAGGTGGTGCCCCCAAGCAAAAGAAAAAATCCACACGCATCGACATGACCGCGATGGTGGACGTAGCCTTTTTGCTCTTGACGTTTTTTATCTTGACCACCACCTTGGCCACACCCAAGGCGATGGAATTGATCAAGCCGCCCAAATTGGATAAGCCCGAAGATCAGCTTGAAGTAGCTGAATCGAAGGTGATGACCATTCTCTTGGGTGAAAACGACAAGGTGCACTACTACGTTTATCTGAACGGGAGCAAGGAGCCAACGATTGAAACCACTGACTTCTCGGCAACGGGAGCAAGGGAGGCGATTCAAAAGCACCTTAACCGATTCCCCACGAGATGTCCAAAAGGGGCCAAGATTGAAGAAATCAAGGCCAGCAAATGTTGGGATCCGATCATCGTTTTGAAACCCACCAAAGTATGCAAATACAAAAACGTGGTGGATATTCTTGACGAAATGCGCATCAACAGTGTGCCTAAATACGCACTCGGCGAAGTGTCGCCAGACGACTCCTTGTTGATGGTGAAAAATAATTTGAAATAATCTCATACGAAATCTGTTGTCCCTATCGTTCAACAGAAAAAGCGCATCAAGAATATGAGTGAAACAATCTACGCTGACCTCGATGAAATTGTCTTCGAGGGACGCTCAAAGGAGTACGGGGCTTATGAAATGCGCAAGAAATACAATCGTTTCTTGGAACGATCTGCGTTGATTGCCTTTCTGCTGTTTGTTTTCTTTACCGGATGGCCTAAAATCAGTGGATGGATTTTCCCGGAAAGCGAAGAGGTCGTAGAGGAATTTGAGTCGATCACGGTCGACCTTTCCAACCTGCCACCTCCTCCTCCCTTGGATGAGACACCACCGCCACCTCCTGTAGAGGCACCGCCACCCGTCCGCGCGCAAATCGAGTTCAGGGTACCTACCCCAAAACCCGATGATGAGGTCGAAGAGGAAACCATTGAAGAAATGGACAAACTCGAGGAGACCGAAGCCGATATCGGTACCGAAACCGTCGAAGGCACCACTGGGGCCTATGACTTCGGCGACATCGAAGGCACAGGTGTAGAAGAGGTTGTCGTCAAGGATGATAAGGAAGTGGGTCCCAACGAGTTTGTGCTCTTGGAAAAGGAACCCGCTCCGGTCAACCTGGATCAGCTCAAAGGGTTGGTCGGATATCCTCCGATGGCCAAGGAAGCTGAGATTGAAGGCAAGGTGATCGTGCGTGTGCAGGTCGACAAGAATGGTGATTATGTCAAGCACTTGGTGATCAAGGATCCTCACCCGATCCTCACGAAGGCGGTAACCGACAAGATCAATATGCTCAAATTCACCCCCGGTATTCAAGCCGGCAAACCGATCAAGGTTTGGGTGACAATTCCATTCGACTTCAAGCTGCTCAAGTAAGCGCTCGAAATGAAATAGAAAACGGCGATTCGGAAACGGGTCGCCGTTTTTGCGTTTGGTAAAATATTCTTTTGCTAGTCAATACTTTATGTGCATCTGCGGCCGTTTTGATGGAAACACCAAAGAAAACAAGATATGGCAGAAATCGAATCCGGCGGAGGCAAGCACCAAGGTGGAGCCCGCCGACAAAGAAAGAAATCCACCCGCATCGACATGACCGCAATGGTGGATGTCGCCTTCTTGCTCCTGACATTTTTTATCTTGACCACCGCCTTGGCTTCCCCCAAGGCAATGTTGCTCACGCAGCCTGAAAACGCGGAGGTTGAGGTCGCACAGACCAAGTTAATGTCGATTTTGCTCGGCGCAGATGACAAGATTCTCTACGTGACCTACGAGAATGGCTTGGAGGCTCCTACGGCAAATTCCACGGATTTCTCCGCTGAGGGTATTCGTGCTGCGATACAGACCCACCTGAATCGACGCGCCGACCGCTGCCCGCCCAATTCCAGTGCCGAGCAAATTCGGGCAAGCCAATGCTGGGATCCGATGTTTGTGATCAAACCTTCGAAGGGAAGCAAATACAAAAATGTGATTGACATTCTGGACGAAATCAAGATCAACGATGCCTTGAAGTATGCACTTGCCCCATTGACGACCGAGGATTCGCTGCTGATGGCGCTGCATGCTATGAAGTAGCAATCGTATTCAAAGAAAGCCAGGGCGTTGCATCCCATTTGGTCGCGACCTTTTGTGGTCGCGATCTCTTTTTGGGAGGAAGTGATAAGTCTCATCTAAAATATGCTCAGGATTCGGCCTTTCTGTCGTTTTGGAGATTGGTCAGGCAAGTTTCGGTTGCTATCTTTGATGCAGGTAATCGTTTCTGTATGAAAAAGCTGCTTCTCGTTTTGGTTTGCGCACTTCCGTTTTTCGCTGCTGCGCAGAGCCCAATTACAATCACCAACAACGACATGCCGGAGCCGGGGGATACCCTGCGCGTGAGCAATACGGATGCGATGTTCATCGATGTGAGCAGTACCGGCGCCAACCATGTTTGGGATTATCGCAACCTGCAGCCCTTTTCCCAAGATCGCAGCGACTATGTTTACTCCTTGCAGACCGTCTATGCCTTCTATTTTTTGGGCGTGAATCAGTACGGAACCAAGATTGCCGACTCCCTCGGAGGCGGTCCCTTTCAGTTTACGGATGTTTACAATTTCTACCGCAGTGCCACCAATGACTTTCGGGCAGAAGGTGTCGGATTTCGGAACCAAGGAATCCCGTTGGCTGCTTATTACAGCGACGAAGACGAACTCTTCCAATTTCCTTTGGATTATTTGGACAGGGATACCACGACCTATCGCTTCAGCGTAGACCTGGGCACGGGGCTTTCGTTTTCACAACAAGGAACGCGTTACAACGAGGTCGATGGCTGGGGCGTGATCATGACCCCCTATGACAGCATCGAATGTTTGCGGGTTGTCAGCGAGACCGATGGGGTGGACAGTGTTTCATTCAACGGATTTCAATTTGGCATTGCCAACGTGCAGCGTTCGATCAAATTCCTCGCCAATGGCGTGCACATTCCGATTCTGGAGATTACGGGCCGTGTGCAAATGGGCAATTTCCAGCCACAGCGCGCCAAGTACCGCGATGAATACCGGAATTTGGTTGCAACTGCCGAGCCCCGCTCCACGGGTATCCGGTTTTATCCCAATCCGGCCCAAAACTTCCTCACCATTGAAAGTGAATTGCAGGAGTCATTGTTGCTTACGGTGACCGATATGCAAGGAAAAACCATCGCTTCGCAGTCTTTGGAAGGTTCCGTTTTTGTCCATTCCGTCGCGGAATATCCCAATGGCGTTTACCTCATGCGCATTACGACCCTCGATGGTGCTGTGATTGAGACGGCCAAGATTGTCGTAGGCGGTCGCTGATCACAAGTAGTTTGGATCGTTGATTTTTGATCCCATTGCGCTATCCTAGGATGGAATAGGCAAATATTTGGCTGAATATTCGTTTGTTGATTGGATTTCTCGCAACAATCCGTGAAATTGTGTCTGCTGAAGATGCTCGATCCTCAGCAATGAAGGAATCAAAAATCAGCACGAATATGAAAAGCAAAGCACTTTTACGCCCGTTTTTGGCCATCGTTGGCTTACTCGCAATTTGGAGTTGCGAAAAGGAAATTCTGTCAGAGGAATCCAATCGGCCGGAAGGGCCCTCGATACAAGGCCTTACCTTGGATCCGGTTTGCGACGCTTATCAATTGCCATTAGCCGATGAAACAGGCAATTTGATTGTCGACTTCTGCAATACGCAAAACACGCAAGTCGCTTGTCCACCCGGAATGCCCAACTGGGGCTCGATGATGGTGTACAAAACATCGCAAGGATTTCCTTTGTCTTCCCTCTATATGGAGGTACAGCTCGCTCCTGGTTGGTTTGCACAAGCTTACAATGTCGTGGTTGCGCCAAACGGACCCATTCAAACCAATGGCAACTTGCCGGTGGTTAACAATGATTGGCGCTATGATCCTTTGACACCGGCACGAAATGCTTTTTCCATTTCTACACCGTTGCTTTCCTCACAGTATCCAAGTTCTTGCTTTGATTGGGCCATCGAGGTGGAGGCCATCAAATACAACCTCTTTGGCGCGGTGGTGCCAGGCTCCCTTCAGATTTTGCGGGCCTATGATGCAAATGGATCGGGTTCGCCTTTTGTGATCGACAGGTGCTATGCAAGCTGCCCGATTCCGGACTTGACCCTGACCGACGGGAGCTGTCAAGGATGCAGGAGCCAAGTAACCGTCACATTTCATGGCTGCGAATCCGTCGATGTCGTTTCCTGTAAATCGATCCGGCAAGTAGTGATTGTCTATGATGACTGCAGCAGGTCCTACCACGACAATCTCAGCGGCACAAGTTTGAGCTTCCCCTCGAATGGAAAGAACATCTCGCACGTTTTTGTCCGTTCCGGTTGCCGTGCCAACACTGGCAATCCCGCCGATGACCAGATTGACACCAACGGCTATTCCTACCCAAATGTTGGGCGGAAGCGGTTTGATGCACATTGTCTTGCCTCGGGTTGCAACTAATACTGAAAATTTCTCCTCGCAAATACCTCAAAGGTCACCCACAAGGTGGCCTTTGTTGTTGTGTCTGCTTGTAATCTGGAAATTCATTCGACCAGCAACCTGCAGAGTGCCAAGGAGTCTTGATAAGAAATCTTGTATCCACTTCGTTCAACCCCAAAAACGAAGTCATGCGAAAATCCCAAAAGTTCATTCTGCCAGATCTTACCGGCCTTGCCGATATTGCTTGGCTGCTGATCGTGTATTTCTTGTTCATTGGTCAAGAGTCTGGGCACGTTGTGGTTCCTGTTGATCTTCCAACGTCGAGCTACGAAGGGCATACACATTCCTATCGAGCTAGCCTCGTATTTTGGGTGGAGAAGAACGGGCGAACGTGGGTCGACCTTTCTGCGACGAATCCCAAGGGGGCCAAATGGGTGGAACTTGGTGAATTCCTGAACAATCCTCCTGCCACGTTGCGAGATTTTCGGGTTGTGATTGTCGCAGATCAGAATGCGCAGTATTCCGCCATCCAACAGTTGTTTCAAGTATTTGCAGCCTATGGAATTCAAAGAATTTCTTTGGTCACAAACCTCGAAACAGACCCCGCTGCATCGATTTAGGAAGATTTCTCAAAAAATACTTCGAATAAATCAATACTAAATCTCAATACGGTCGCGTTAGAAGGGAAAACCACGGAAGAATATGAATACTCCAATTTATGCTGATCTCGATCAGATCGTCTTCGAAGGACGGTCCAAGGACTACGGTGCCTATGACATGCGCAAGCGTTACAACCGTATCCTCACCCGCGCCATGCTCATCACTTTTCTACTTTTCATTTCCATCACGGGTCTCCCTAAAATGATCGCTTGGATCATGCCCGAAACGGAGGAAGTGGTCAAGGCCGATGACACGGTTTACTTTTCCCAAGAGGTGGAACTCGAAGCCAAAAAGATCGATGAGCCCCCTGTTCCAAGTGTGCCCGAACCACCTCGACCACCTGATGTGGCAACGGTAAATGCCACGGTGCCAGTTCCAACCCCGGAAGACTTGCTCAAGGACGACAAGTTTGTCGCTGAAATTGATGCCCTAGACAGTGTGGCGCTCGGAACGGTGAACAAAGACGGCGACAAAAATGGTGATTATCCATGGCCAGACATCACCAATGAGCCCTGCTCCAATTGCCCTGTGGCTGTGACTGAACTCCCAAAAGAGGACGATGACCTGAAACCTGATACGTTCATCCTCCTCGAAAAAGAGCCCCAAGCAGTCAACCTCGACGAATTGGGCAAGCTGATCGGTTATCCCGAAATGGCCAAAGAAGCAGAAATCGAAGGCCGCGTCACCCTCCGCGTGATGGTCGACAAGATGGGCAACTACGTCAAGCACATCGTCCTCAAAGACCCGCATCCGATCCTCACCCGTGCGGTCACCGAGAAAATTCACTTGCTCAAAATGACGCCCGGTATCCAAGCCGGCAAGCCGATCAAGGTTTGGGTCACCCTGCCGTTCAACTTCGAGTTGAATCGTTGAAAAGAGTCTCACGTGCCAATATTTCGAAATGGTCACCTCAGCGGGTGGCCATTTTCTTTGGTGTCCCGCTCGGGCAAAAGCGTTTCTCTGGCCCGGCAATTCTGGGATTTCGGTCGAATTGCTCAAGCTGAATCGATGTTTCCTACGGCAAAGTCCTTTATCTTTGGCCCATGAGAATCTGGATGCCCGCCCTGATGCTGGTGCTGCTGCTGGGAACATTGGCCTGCAGCAGTTCGCCTGAATCCCAAAATCCGCAGCCGCAAACCGCCATTGAAACATTGGCAACTGCCGTTGATTCGCCCATTGCCCTAATCGACAGCCCGATGGTGGACACGATTTCATTGGAAAAGCTGCTGGGCAAAATCAGCCCTGCCAAGGACACGGACTTTGTGCCGATTGCGCAAAAATACACGACCAAATCAGGCATTTACTTGCAGCGGGAGGCCTTATGAAGCCTTCGAAAAAATGCATGCCGCGGCCGCGGCGGATGGCGTGAAGCTCGTGATCCTCTCCGCCATGCGCAATTTCAATGACCAAAAAGGAATCTGGGAAAACAAATGGTCGGGGCGCACCCTCGTGGGTGGCAAAAACCTGAGTACTGCCGTTTCCGATCCGGCTGAACGTGCAAAGGCCATCCTGCGTTATTCATCCATGCCCGGTTCTTCGCGCCACCATTGGGGCACAGACATGGACCTCAATAGCTTGGAAAACAGCTTTTTCGACACTGGAACGGGCAAAAAAGTCTACGAATGGTTACAGGCCCATGCCGCGGAATATGGATTCTGTCAACCCTACTCCGCAATGGGTGCCGATCGGCCCAACGGCTATCAGGAAGAACGCTGGCACTGGAGCTACATGCCCATTTCCGCGCGTTACCTGCGTGCCTACCGTGCGCAAGTGAAGCTTTCCGACATCAACGGATTTCTCGGAAGCGAAACCGCCGTACCGCTCAATGTCATCGAACATTACGTTTCAGGCATCGCCCCTGCCTGCCGCGACTGGAAATAGTGATTTTTCACTACCTTTGACCGCAAATGCGCAGGATTCTCCAACAGATCAAAGCCCTCAAGGCCGAAGGCAAAAAGGGTTTTGCAATCTTGATCGACCCCGACAAGTTGGAGGTGGATGCATTGCCTGCGCTCGCCGCTAGAATCAATGCCGCAGGAATCGACTTTGTCTTCGTGGGCGGAAGCCTGCTATTGAACGAGCGCATCCGCGTACTCGTACCTGCGCTCAGGCAGGTGCTGCGCCCGCCCGTGATCCTCTTTCCGGGCAATCTCAACCAAATCAGCCCCGGTGCGGATGCCATTCTGTTTCTTTCCCTGATCAGCGGCCGCAACCCGGATTTGCTCATTGGCAACCATGTCGTCGCCGCACCGCTGCTCAAACAAAGCGGCATGGAAGTGCTCCCGACCGGCTATATGCTCATCGACAGCGGACGCCCGACCTCCGCCCATTACATGAGCAACACCATGCCGATTCCGCACGACAAGCCTGAAATCGCAGCCTGCACGGCCATGGCCGGCGAATTGCTCGGATTACAATTGCTGTACATGGATGGCGGCAGCGGCGCAGAACGCACCATTTCCACCGAAATGATCTCGGCTGTGGCAGGCGCAGTGGAAATTCCGCTGATTGTCGGGGGCGGCATTCGCAACAAAAAGCAAGCAGAAGCCATTCTCAAAGCGGGTGCAGACATCATCGTGGTTGGAAATGCATTCGAAGCAGACGCCGAAAGCCCGTTGATGCAAGACATTCCGGCATTGATTGCGCAATTCTGATTTTTTTGTCGAATCGGTTTCCCGCCAACACGAAGTACCTCCCCGAAATTCTTTTTCAATACGGATAGCCATTTTCCCGTTTGCACAGTTATGGTTACGCATGTCAATTTCCCGACGATGCATTCGAAATGAAAAAATTCTTCAAAAGACTCTTGAAAATCACCGCTTGGATTCTCGGAATATTGCTCGTCAGTGGCACGATCGGCTACTTGGTGCTGGACAAAAGATTGCCTGAGGGCGTCGAAGGGGCAGAAGCCGAGGCGCTGACCGACAAAATGTTGGCTGCCATCAACAAGCCCGCTTGGGATTCGCTCGGTGTGCTGGAATTCACCTATTTCAAGGGCGGCCACCACATTCTCTGGGACAAGAAGCGCAACTTGGTCAAAGTCGAATGGAGTGACAACCTTGCTTTGGCCGATCCCAGCACGATGACGGGTTTGGCCTGGGAAGACGGTGTCAAATTGGAAGGCGAAGCCGCAGACAAAGTCGTGCAAAAAGGCATCACTTGGTTTTGGAACGATAGTTTCTGGTTGATTGCGCCCTTCAAGGCACGTGATCCGGGAACCATTCGGAAGACGGTTACGAATGATGACGGTACAAAATCATTGCTTGTGACCTATGGCGGTGGCGGACGCACCCCGGGCGACAGCTACCTCTGGCATTTGGATGCGAATGGGATGCCCAATGCCTGGCAATTTTGGGTGAAGGTGCTGCCCATTGGTGGCGTCAGATTAGGTTGGGGTGATTGGCAGACCCTTCCTGGCGGCACCAAAATTTCCGGACTGCGTAGCAGCGGCCTGGCCGATTTGAAATTCAAGGACATCAAGGGTGGCCAAACCTTGGCGGATATCGGCATCACCGAGGATGTGTTTGCGCCTTTGTTGACCAAATAGGAAACAATTGTCGGCAGATTGCGGATTTGCCAGAACGTTGAACAAAGAAAAAGCCCGCGCATCGTTGGATGTGCGGGCTTTTTCCTGTGGGGTCAAACCAATCAATGGTGATGACCGCCGGGTCCGTGAACGTGACCATGGGCCAATTCCTCGGCACTTGCATCACGCACTTCGATGACGATTCCTGAGAAGTTCAAGCTTTTGCCAGCCAATGGATGGTTGAAGTCCATCACAACGGCGTCAGGCCTGATTTCGGTGATTGTTCCGAAGACAGTATGGCCATTGAATTCCATGGGAAGCGTAGCGCCGACCACGATGTATTCGGCTGGAGCCTCGGCAAAAATTTGCGGGTCGAGTTCCTCGATGCGGCTATCGTCATAGTGACCATAACCTTCATCTGGTGTCAGGCGGAATTCGTAGAGATCGCCAGCGACTTTGCCCAAAAGTGCAGTGTCAAAAGCTGGCAATACCTGCCCTGTGCCATGGATAAAAGCAAAGGGATTTTCCGTGGTGGCCTCCTGTATCACGAGTCCATCATCGCCCTTCAAAAGGTAGGTCACGACTGCAACCCGGTTTTCTTGGATTTTCATTTTCAATCAGATAAAATTATCGGCGGCAAAGTTAACCAGATTTGCCGAAAACGGAAACCCTACCGAAAAGGCCTACGGATTGAAATTCACCATCAAAGCAGGTGCAAATCTCAGGCAGCTCCTTGTTGGGATTTACGGGTTTTCAGTCTGAGCATTGTCATGGATTCGCAGCGAAAAAATGCCGAACTTGCAGCATCAATTTTACCCTTATGAAAAAGTTTGTCTTCGCATTGTTGTTGTTGATCGGGTCGCAATTGCAGGCCCAAACTGGGAAAGATGAGGCATTGGAAGCGCTTGGCGGTTCTGGCGGATTGTTGCTGTACGACACATACCTTGTGATCGGCGAGGCTGCAGATGCCTTCACGAAGGATACCTATACTGCTGAGGAAGTCGAGAAGATCGTACAAGAACAAATTGGCGGCATTGAAACCGTCCAAGGGCAATACGATGCCTTGCTCGCAACCAAATTTCTCTCCGATCCTGCGGATTCAAAGTTTCTTCGCGAATTGACCGATGCCTTTGATTTAGTCGTTGCGGAAGGCAAAGCCTTGATCGAATACGTACATTCAGGAAGCGAAACAGATGCGGGACTCTACGAAGACAATCGCAGTGCCGCTTGGGCTGAGATTTCGAGGTTGCTCGGATTTGATGAGTAGTCACAGGGACGGAATCGCCTCCTGAAGCCGTTATTTACACCCTGTAAATCCTCATTGATTTAGCCGAAATGGAAGATCGCGGCCCTTATATCAATTCCTGGGAATGGAGCACAGGTTCGGGCATTGACTCGGTGACCTTGTTTGAGCGGGAAGTCGGTTGGTCCACGCGCGCATCCGGATTTTCCATGTTTGAGACGGGAGAAAGCCAATCCTTGGTCAGCTATCTCGAAAAGGGGCCGGTGTGGGACGCGCCGGGTTATATTCTCCAACAGCTCAATGAGGAGATCGAAAAAATGAACACGCGCAAAAAGAAGGGGAAGCCTGCTGATGGGAAGTGACCTTTCGAATGGAATTCTTGCCTACTTTGGCAGCCAAACTGAAATGTCATGCCCATCATCAAAACATTGAAAGGCTTTACGCCGAAACTTGGCAATCTCGCATTTTTGGCTGAAAACGCCGTGATCATCGGTGACGTCGAAATCGGCGACCAAAGCAGCGTCTGGTACGGCGTGGTCATCCGCGGGGATGTGCACAGCATCCGCATCGGCAAGCGCAGCAATATCCAGGATTTGGTGATGGTGCACTGCACCTTTGAATACAGTCCGACGATCGTCGGCGACGATGTGACCGTCGGCCATGGCGCCGTGATCCACGGCTGTGAAATCAAGGACCGCTGCCTCATCGGCATGAATGCCGTCGTGCTCGACAAAGCCGTCGTCGGCCCCGACGTGATCGTCGCCGCAGGCTCGGTTGTCTTGGAAGGCGCAGTGCTCGAACCCGGATTTTTGTATGCCGGCATTCCTGCAAGGAAGATCAAGCCCCTTTCGCCCGCGCAATTGGAGGGGTTGAACCGGAGCGCGGAAGCTTATGTGAAGTATTCGAAGTGGTATGAGTGAAACAGTGTGAGGCTGAAGTGTGAGGGCGAGATGTTGTTTTTGTCACTCCCCCAAAACCACCAGTTTCCAGGTCCCGATCAAGCCATCCGACAAAGTCAATTCCACAAAGTAGATTCCAGCTTTGACGCCATCTAGCGCCAAATCAAGGCTGAATTCGCCAGGATTGACCTCGACGCTCCGCGCATACACCAGCTTGCCCGAAACATCGCGCACGTGTACGCTTACGCTGCCTGCTTGCGAGGCGTTCGCCGAAATCGTCGTCTGCCCACTCGCAGGATTGGGCGCGATGGTTATCCCCGACATTGGAAAATCCGCCTCCGCTATGGCAACAGGATCCAGCGTGCCGGCATATTTGAAGACGCCCACCCGGTTGCCGCCGCATTCGGCTTGTTGATAGGCGACGTAGTGGCTGCCGTGGGCATCGACGGTGCTGTGAAGTGGACCGAGCAACAAGGGATGGATCGTATGGCTGAGCGTGCTGTCGATTTGGCCGGTGTTGGTGATGCGCCAATGTTGCGAGACTTCTGACATGCCTTGCGCGGGTTGGCAAGCCCAGGTGCTGATCCAGAAATCGCCAGAGACGTCTTGGGTCAGGTTGTTGGGCGCACTGCATGTCGGATAGGTTGGCGTTTGGTTGCTCCACAAGAGGCTACCGGCCGAATTGTACTTCCGCACGACGGTGGACGATGGGTTCCCGAAGTTGCTCGAAACCCCTTCGACGCCGAGCCAAAGGACATCTCCATTGCCGTCGACCAAAATGTCTTTGGAAATTTCACGTGCGGGCGCCGCGCTGTTGTACACGTCATGCGTGACCTCGATGCCCGTATTGATGTCGATGAAGGTGATCGCGGCATCGCCCGTGTCGTTGCTCGCATAGTTGGTGTAATTGTAGGCTTTGCCGGCCAAGACGAGGTTGCTGCCTGTGAGGGTGGCATACCGATAATTGGTCAGCGGCCTTGGACGCAGCCACATTTCCTGTCCTGAAGTGCTGATTTTGCGTGTATTCGCCAGAATGTTGTGGCCATTGGGTGCAAGGCTGTCGCTCGAATAGCTCACATAGAGATTGTCATTCGCATCCAAGACAGCCGCGACATCCGAACAAATCTTGGGCATGGGGTAGGTTTTGGTCCATTGCAGGGTCAATGCTGCATCAAACTTGCTGGCATACAAAATGGGTGAAGTGTCAAACGGGGATCCCTGCGAATAGACAAACCAGACTTCATGGTTCGCATTTTGGATGATCCTCCAAGGCGTTGCCTGCCACCAAATCGTATTGGCTTTGTAATTCACCATTGTTCCAGCGGTGTCATAAACTACGATCGTCGCATCGGCATAGCCATTGGCCAATGGATAGGTGATGGCGCCGATGACAATGCGATCATCCACGACGCTCAGATTGCCCTTGAACCAACCTGCGGAGAACTTCTTGCCGGGAATATCGAGTGTGTCGTGCCAAACAATACCGCCCGCAGGACTGATCTTGGCGAGGTATTCCGCATGGGCATTGTCGTGGTCGATCCACAGCAAATAGGTATTTCCGTCGGAATCCGTATGCGAATCGATCAGGCTGTAAATGACATTGCCAGGGGCGATGAAGTTCTGCTCCCAAGCGGCATTGGATTGCGCCTGACCGATTTGAGCAAACAGAAGCAGAAAGGCAGCGACGACGAATGATTTCATTTTCGGGACATTTAGGAAGAGAAAGTTAGGCAATCCACCGCAGCTTTCACCCACCGAATTGATCCACTGAGCGGCCAATTGTTGCGGTTTGGAGGGTTACCCCGCCCGCTTCCAAAAAAAGTAAATCGGAATTCCCACCAAGACAATCGCCAATCCGGGGACGCTGTACTCCGGTTTCATATAAAGGAGAATAGCACAAAAGGCAGTCGCCATCAGGAGGTAAATCGCGGGAATGACGGGGTAACCAAATGCCTTGTAGGGACGCTCTACATTCGGGCTTTTTTTCCGGAGAACGAAAATGCCCAAGATCGTCAGGATGTAAAAGAGCATGACCGCAAACATGACGTAGTCGAGCAATTCGTTGTATTTGCCGGAGAGACAAAGCAAGGAAGCCCATCCGAATTGGATCCACAAAGCCACGCCGGGCACGCCTTTGCTGTTGTTGGCGGTCATTTTTTTGAAGAACAATCCGTCGTTGGCCATGGCTTGATAGACCCGCGCACCCGACAGAATGATGCCGTTGTTGCAGCCAAACGTCGATATCATGATGAGTACCGCCATGATGGTGACGGCATTGCCACTGAACATCTGCGAAACCGCACCCGTGGCCACACGACCGCTTTCGGCGTAGATGATGCCTTTGCCCATGACGTCTGCCGCAGCCGGATCACCGTGAAAAGGCAACAAATTCAAATAGGCAAAGTTGACCAAAAGGTAGAGTGTGATGACCAAAGTCGTTCCGTAGAACAAGCTCAGCGGAATACTCCGCTTTGGATTCTCCACATCTCCCGCGATAAAGGTCACATTGTTCCAAGCGTCGCTGCTGAAGAGCGACCCCACCAATCCGACCCCCATGGCCAATATCAGCCCGAATGTCGATAGATTGGAAAAGGTCAATTTCCCAGCTTCGTCGGTGCCATAACTGCCGATTTCCCAAAAGCGCGCAACATTGGCTTCCCAAACGGCAGGATTTCTAAATACCAGCAATCCAAGGATTATCAGGCCAAAAAGTGCAATCAGCTTTGTAGAAGTGAAGGCACGCAGAATGATTTTTCCGTAGTTGATGCCCTGCGAATTGACCAAGGTGAGGACGAAAATGGAGAAAATCCCGAGCAACTGGGCCGCTGTGAGCTTGAAGCTGCCAAACTCCAGCAAGATGTTTTTCTCGCTGAAAACCGGAAAGATCTGCCCCGTGTATTTGGCGAAGGCCACTGCGACCGCAGCGATCGTTCCTGTTTGGATGACGGCAAACAAACTCCAACCGTATAGGAAACCGACCAAGGGGTTGTAGGCTTCCTTCAAGTAAATGTACTGCCCTCCCGCGCGTGGGAACATGCCTGCGAGTTCGCCGTAGCTGAGCGCAGCGAAGATGGTCATGATGCCGGTAATCAGCCACAAAACCATCATCATGCCGGGCCCGCCGACGGATTTGCCCATGTCAGCTGCAACAATAAAGACACCGGATCCGATCATGGAACCTGCCACGATCAGCGTGGCATCGACGACGGTGAGTTTCTTTTTGGCCGGGGCAACTGTATCCTTTGTATTCATTTCTTGGGACTTCTTGGTGGGAAAGTACAGAAAAACAATCCGAATGCGGACCAATCCTGTCAAAATTTACGAAGATTCGTGTCTGCAGCTGTTTCGAAGTATGGGTTGGAATCGTTTACTTAGGGGATGCATCGAAGGCATTCCGGTTCTTGGAACAAGGTGAAGTTTTTGTTGAGTGGACTGATCTTCGCCGCCATCAGCATCAATTTGTCGTTTGCGCAGTTGGAAAAAAACGCCTCGCCGCGCCTGAAAAAGCTTTCCAATTTGGTTTTTAAAGAGATAAACGGGAACCCCGAGGCAGTCTTCGATTCAGCAAGGATGCAGGTCCGCTTGGCCCAGGAGGAGAATTTACTTGGGTTTGAGGCACAGGGCAATTGTAATATCGCAGGGGTCTGGAATTGGCGCAACCAACTCGACAGTTCCCTCCATTATGCGCGGCGCGCACGCGAAGTCGCTTTGCGTTCAGGGTTGCCCAAACAGATATCCACCGGCTACAACAGTCTGGGCATCGTTTTTGAATTGCGCGGCCTTGCCGACTCTGCGCTTGCTGCATACAACAAGAGTTTGGAATGGTCCCAAAAGTCAGCGGACCACAAAGGTGAGGCACGTGCATTGCTCAACATCGGGATGGTTTACCGCTCGAAGGGTGAATTCTACAAAAGCCTGCAGAGCCTCCACCTAGCAGAGAAAGCCTGCCTTCGCGGGAACTTCGTGGGCTATCTTGCCAACCTATACTTGAGTATTGGGCAGGTCTATCTGCTGATCGGTGAACAAGATTTGGCTTTTGAAAATTTGCATAATGCCTTGAGACGTTCTCGAAAAGTGCCCAGGTATCGCATTAAGACGGCTGCGATGGAAGGACTTGGTGACCATGCTGTTGCGATCGGCGATACCCTGGAAGCTTTGTGTTGGTACGAGTCGAGCCGGCAGATTGCACATGATGCTCGGCTGACCGCACAAGAAGGACAGTCAAGTGCAAAGGCCTCAGGCATTTACCTTTTGCTTGGGCAAATGGATGCTGCCACGGATGCGGCGGAGTTGGCTGTGAATCTTGCGTTGCGTGACCATGATACGTTGACACTTGGGCGTGCCTACCATGCTTTGGGATTGGTGGATTTAAGGTCGGGCAGATACAACGCTGCGGTGCGAAATTGCGGGGTAGCGTACACTTATGCTTCAGAATCCGGACAAACCAATGATCTCGTAAAGGTTTGTGATTGCCTTTGGCGCGGCGCAGAAAAGGCTGGTCAGCCTCAACGCGCGCTCCGCCATTACCGTGAATATATCGAGCTGCGGGACAGTCTTTTCAACAAGGAAAACAACCTGGCGATCGCCCGACTTGAAGCCCGTCTCGATTATGAACGGAAGCACGCCTCAGACAGCTTGCTGCAAGCCGCCAAAACGCTGCAGCAGGAAACGATTTTCCAGACGAGGCTCACCCTTGAGCAAGAACGCAGCAGGTGGTTGATCGGGCTGAGCATTGTCGCCGCATTGCTTGCGTTTTCAGGCGCGATCGTTGGCATTGTCTTCAAGCGGCAAAATGGGCAGCTTTTTGCACAGAATGCATTGATTCACCAACAAAAGGAGTCGATTGAATCGGCCTTGGGCGAAAAGGAAGTCCTGCTCCGAGAGGTGCATCACCGTGTCAAAAACAACCTGCAAGTCATGATCAGCCTTCTCGAAATGCAAGCGGCCAAAGTCGCCGACCTCGCAGCACTCGACGCCTTGTTGGCCAGCAAAGGGAGGGTGCAGGCCATGACGCTGATTCATCAGAAGTTGTACCAGCAACAAAACATTGCCGACCTTGAATTTGATGCCTATTTGCGCCAACTCGTTTCGGCGGTTTGCGAATTGTATCCTGATGGCAGCCACGTGAATGTGGTTTATGCTGTGAATCCTTGCAGCTTTGGCATAGACACTGCAGTTCCTTTGGGTTTGATCCTCAATGAATTGGTTACAAATGCCTTCAAATACGCATTTGCCCACCGAGACGAAGGTACCTTGAAGGTGAGCTTTATGAGTGGCATGCAGGATTCCTTTGAATTGACCGTCGAAGACGATGGACCAGGCTTGCCCGAAGGTTTTGATTTGCAGCGCACGGAATCCCTAGGGATGCCATTGGTTCAAGGCTTGGCCCGTCAACTCAAAGGTACATTGATGGTCGGAAGGTCAGATTTGGGAGGAGCATTGTTTGTGATTCATTTTAAATCCTTGGGCTAATGTCGGGAAAACGCATCCTCATTGTAGAAGACGAATTTATCATCGCTGCAAACCTGCGGCAGGTGCTCGTTGATTTAGGCTACGATGTGATCGGCCACGCCTTCGATGCGCAGGAAGCCTTGGACCTGCTTCGGCAAAATGTGGCGGACCTTGTCTTGATTGATATTCGGCTTGGCTCGGGAATGGACGGCATCGAACTCGCCGCATTGATACGCGCAGAATCAGCAGTTCCATTTGTTTTTCTGACATCCCATGGCGATTCCAATACTGTTTCGAGAGCGAAAGAAGTGCATCCTGCGGGTTACCTTTTGAAACCCTTCAACAAGGCCGAAGTGTTCGCCACCCTCGAAATTGTGCTGGCAAACCGCGAGGCTGCCAAACAGACAGACCATATCTTTGTCAAGGTCGGGACTGCGCTTAAGAAGGTAAGATTCGCCGAAATCACAATGTTCAAGGCCGATCGCGTTTATACGGAGGTGCATCGAACGGAGGGCGCTCCGCTGCTTGTACGTGAAAGTCTGAATGCTTGGGAAGAGAAGTTGCCAGCAGGTTTTCTTCGGGTCCACCGGAGCTATATCGTTCACCTTCTTTTTGTAGAAGCAGTCGATTCCGGGAGCATTACCGTTGCGGGCAAGGAGATCCCCGTAACGCGACAGGTTAAGGAATTGATCCTCGGGAAATTGGGCCGTTGAAGAGATCGGTTCCTTGCGAATGTGATGTATCATTTGTCGGGATAGCTTGATTCGGAACATTAAACCAAGATTTTGGAACATTTTAAAAATGCTTTCAATCCAAATATTACCTTTGTAAGAATCGACAACTATTTGGAAATCTTGTCATTCGCGTGTGAAAAAGGGCTTTTTATTGCTCGTGATTTTGTTTTTGGCTGTATCGGCGTTGCGAGCGCAGGACGAAGGTCCTGACTGGAAACATCCGATTCAGGTTTCTGGCGGCTTAAATGCCACCACGGGATTCTATACGGCGTTTGGAGCACCCAGCCGCCGTCCACCTTTCACCTATGGCTTGAACGCCAACCTCAATTTCAAGGTTCTCGGCATGATCGACGTGCCATTTTCGGCGAGCTTCAGTCAGCAGCAAAGCAATTTCACCCAGCCCTTTAACCAATACGGCATTTCACCCAAATACAAATGGGTGACGGCGCACATTGGCTACCGCAACATGACTTTTTCGGACTTTACGCTCGCAGGTCACACTTTTCTCGGTGGCGGCGTGGAATTGACACCTGGCAAATGGAAAATTTCTGGGGTCGTCGGGCGTTTCCGGAAGCCGATTGAGGAGGCGAGGGCCTTGGCCGAAGGTGCCACCACTTCCTTTGGCCGCGTTGGCTACGGTTTGATGGTCGGCTTCGAAGACAAAGGCAACAGCATCGAAGCCTCGGTTTTCAAGGCCAAAGACAATATCAATTCGATCGATGCACCGACCCAAAGCCCGGATGTGACACCGGAGGAAGGTTTGGTATTGGGCATCAAGGGCAAGAAAAAGCTCGGCAAGAAATTGGACATCGAGGCCGAATATGCCCGCAGTGCGGTCACCCGCGACATTCGCGGGCCGATTGCCATCAACGAAGGTGGCGGTTCAAGCCTCAGCTATTTCGGCCCATTTTTCCAGCAACGCAGTGGATCCGCGAGCCATGCCGCCTACCAAGGCAAAATCAGCTACAAAGCCAAAGCGGGCAACCTGAGCCTCAAGTACAAACACATCGACACCGACTACCGTACGTTGGGCGCCTACTTTTTTGCCAATGACGTCGAAGATGCCACCTTAAATGGAAGCACCTCGTTTTTCAAAAGCAAAGTAAGCCTCGCTGCCAGCGTAGGTGCGCAGCGCAACGACTTGGCACAGATCAAAGCGACGCGTAACAGCCGCCTGATTTACAGTGGCAACCTTGGTTATGCGCCCAACGACAAATGGAATTTCAGTCTCAATGGCAGCAATTTCAGTTCGTTTCTCAAGGTCGATCAAGACATTCTCACGGATTCCCTCAACTTCTACCAAGTTACCCGCAACGCAGCATTTAACGCGATGCATCAGTTTGGCGGCGACGAAAACAAACAAAGCCTTTCAGGGAATGTGAGTTATCAAAATGCAGTCGGTCGCAAGGAATACAGCATTATCCCCGACAACGTCACCGACTTTTTTAATGTCGCCCTCGCGCATACGCTCAAGCTCAAAACCCTTGGATTGGACATCAGTTCGATGGCGAGCTTCACCCATACGATTCTGCCTGGAACCACGACATCATTTGTCGGTCCATCCGTTGGCGTAGGAAAAAGCCTGTTTGAAAAGAAGGCAAAGGTGATGTTCAGGACATCGTACCAAACCGTTTTTGTCGATGGCAGCATCAGTTCGACGGTGTTTACCAACCGCCTGAACGGCAATTACAAACTCGGCAAGCACCATGGCATCACGGCAAGTATCGAATTTTTACGGAAGTCGGCGATTGCAACGACGGCGACTCAATTTTCTGAAATGCGGGGCTCCGTCGGTTATTCATTCAACTTTTAAGGCATGAGAAAGCCAATGCACGATCATAAATCGCTTTTCAGTCCTGCAAGAATGGTCCAATGGCTTGCCATCTTTGCTGCATTTAGCTTTGTGCTCGCCCATCGCGTGAACGCGCAGGCCTATCCTGCCGTCGTGACGGTCGTGATGCAGCCGCCTTATTCGCCCTATCTCTCCGATTTCTTGCAGCCTGGACAAGAGCGCATCATGCTCAATGTCAACTTTTTGGACCAAAGTGAACCGTCTTGGGATGCCAAAATCCGCCTGACCATTGAAGGCAACGGACTCACGCTGCGCACGTCACAGCCGTTTTACCAGCGCATAACCTTGAGCCCGGGTCCAAATATGATCGACCTGCTTGAGTTGGAGCAACTCTTTGACTTCAGTAAAATGGATGTGCAAGGGACCAACAAAAACGACCTTGTAAATGCAGGTCGTCTGCCCGAAGGGACTTATACTTTTTGTGCGGAGGTGATTGATGCTGGTCGTGAAGTTCCGTTTGCGCTGCCTGGTTGCGTTACCGCGACGCTGATTCAAAACAATCCTCCACAGCTGACTGCACCTGAATGCGGTGCGGTCATTTCCGCCGCGGGTGGGCAAAACATCATCTTCAACTGGATTCCGATGCACGATCCATCGATCCAAGTGGAATATCAAATCAAGCTCGTACAGGTGCCTCCTGGGATGAACGTGAATGACGCGGTCAACAATACTTCATTCCCTATCCTCGATTGGCAACCCGTCAACGGCACAAGTTTTGTCTATGGCCCAGAACAGGTTCCCCTCGATCTGAATCAAAAATATGCTTTTCAAATCCGAGTGGTCGACATCAATGGCTTGACCACCTTTGAAAACGATGGCAAAGCGCCCGTTTGCTGGTTTACCTATGGCTACAGCGACGATGGCACGATTGACCTGACAGCCCCCGCCCACCAAGTCCGCGTCGAAGACCCCGAACGGGTAGATTTTGCTTGGGGAGGCCCGAGCAATGCCGTCAATGGTCAGCCGCTGAAATACCATCTCAAAGTCGTCAAGCTCAATGCTGGCGAACGCGTCACCAATCAATCTGCCGCTGCGGCCTATATGGACCGCACCCAAGGCGTTTGGTACGACGATTCGACCAACATCATGCCAAATATTTATGGTGGCTCGGTCACCGTGGAGCAGCCTTTGGAGCCTGATGCCTACTATGCCTGGCAGATCAAATCCAGTACGGATGGCTTTAAGACCGCCAAGTCAGAGATATGGGAGTTCAAGGCTCCGCCGGTGGTGTATTCCTTTTGGGTGGCTGATGGTGCTTACATGATCACGGTCAACAGTACGACCAACATCACGAAGATTAGCAATACGAAATACAGCAACCTTGCAGGCACCGGCACAGTGGTCTTGGCCTCTGGTGAGCAACCTACTGAGGTGAGCTACACGGGTCTCACGGTCGAGATGGTCGCCAACAAGTGGGTGCTCAAAGTCGGCGAAGTTGTGATTCCCAAGACCGAATCCAAAGAGCTGGACTTTGGTGACTACGGCGATGGCACCTATGACATCAATGCCTGGGTGCTCACTGCCATGGAGTTTTTGGCCCAAGGGCAGGTGCGGTGGCGGTTTCCTTTGTCGGTAAATTCTCCAGGGAATGCCGTGGTCGTATCGCAGGAAAATGTGCGACTGAATTATCTCAACAAGGTGCTGAGTGGTGCTGTCGCATTTGCAGAAAACCAAAGCTTCAACTTGCTCATCCCGATGGGCTTCTCGGTGAAATACAAGTTGCCTTCGCAGTTCATTGTAGCTCCTGGAGGCGCCACGACCCTCAAGATGTATGGAAACGTGATTTTTCCTTCCAACCTCAAGACGGTTTCTGGTGACGCATTCAGTGTGCCGTTTGAGAATATTTCCAATCCATGGTACATGGTTGTCGAGCGACAAGCCGGCGGGGAAAAGCTGGTTTTGTTTTCCAACACCAAAATGAGTCTGCAACCCAAGAGTTTTGTAGTCGACTTCTCTGGTTCACAGTCACCTGCAGGGCTTTTCTCCGGTACTCCGGAATGGATGGGGGTATACATTACGGAACACAATATTTTCTTGCCCTCTGACTTTGACGAAAAGGCACAGCTTTCACTCACGGAACCCATCGTCCTCACATACGTTGCTGGTGAGCCAGGTTTTCAGCCGGCTTGGATCACCGCCGGCGGATTGAGTCTGGATGTCTCGGCAACGTTTGAAAGTGCCAATTCAGAACCCTACTACGCAAGGATCAATACCTTCAAAGGCAAGCTTGCCTCCCTTGCGTTGAAGATCGAAGACAATTCGCTCAGCAACAGCAAATTCACTGGCTTCCTGAAGGTGCCATTTTTGGATGCCAACCGTAAGCTGGATTGGGTCGCACCCATTGCTGCCAATGGCATCCAAACTGCCTACTTCCATGAGGACTCCATCAGGGCCTTCGGCAAAACCTACAACCCGCTAGACACCTTGTCAAAGGTGAAATTGGAGATCAACCAAGCCGTGTTTGGCGGCGGAGACCATATCAAGATGAATGTGAATCTTGAATGGCCCGCGATGAGTGTGAGCTTGAACAATGTTGCCGGGCTCAAGGTTTGGGGCAACGGCGATCTTGGCTTTGGGGAACCCAACGGAAAAGTGGACTTGACCGCGCAGGTTCCGGTTGATATTGGCGGCATGAGTGGAACTGCCACAGGCGTGGGCGCATTTTATGAAAGCCTAGTGTATGGATTTGCCATGCATACACAGATACAACTGCCTGGAGGAATCACCTGCTCGGCCGCTCCGCTCAAGGTTTCAGTCGCCGGCTCACAGGGCGAGTCGGCTCCACCGATCATCTACACGCGTGTCGACGGAAAGGAAATGTCTGCCAAAACCAGGATTGGGCCGCTCAAAATCGCGATCGACAACAGCCTGATACAGGCCGATCTTTTTGCAGATTATGTAGACGATGATCCCGCATTTGGGTCAAGATTCGAGGCGAAAGGCAATATTCTCGTCAAGCAACCCGACAAATTTGTCGCAACAGCGAGGTTGGTGATCGCTGAAAAGGACGGAACAGGTTTTTGGTACACACGCTGTGCGGCCCAAGGGCTCAACAAGGTCATCGAGGCCTATCCAGATTTTTCCCTGAACGGATTTGACTTTAAGATCTATCACCACTTGGCCTCCCGGCAAGGAGCGGCATTTGACCAGCCCAATCAATTCAACGATTTCTGGAATTTGAATGCAACTCCCGATGGCGCAAATTCGATCGAGGGCCATGATATCAATGCAAATGTGGCTTTGGGGATGTATGGTCAAATCGGCCTGCACGATACTTACAGTGGCAAAAAACAAAAAAGTGGCCCGATTAACATCACCGAAGGATTGCCCAGCCTTTCAGACATCTTGCCTGACATCCCAGGTGTATGTGAACTTCAATACAGAGGAAAAAGCGTCTGCTCCTATTTTGAATTTCCTTGGGAGGGCCTGAACATTTGTGATATCAAGGTGCCCTACATTTCCAATGGTATGGCTGGCACCAAGAGCATTTGTGAGGTGAACCTCTTCGATGTCAATTGGCCGAGTCTTGAGTTTTGCGATTTGATGATGCCAAGCGGAAAAAAACTCGGCGACTTCACGCTCGGGCAGTTAGGCTTCAGCGACATCAATATTTGCGACCTCAAGTTGCCCAATGGCTCTGGAATCTGTGAATACTTTGATATCAGCGGCAAGTTTTGCGATATCCGCGATCAAAACGGCCCGATTTGCGAAAAGAAATTGTGCGACTTGATGCCTGACCTTCCTCCGGTTTGCCAATGGAAATTTCCCGGGGTAAAGGCCATCTGTGATTTCAAGATCGGAGACATCATCCCCAACATAGACATGTGTGCATTCTTGAGTCAAAATGGAGGGGAATCCATTTTCTGCAACTGGAATTGGCCTGACATTGTCCCTGAGATTCCCAATCCTTGCGACCTCCGTCTGCCAAATGGCACCAAGCTCTGCAGCCTTACTGCAAATTGGTGCGACATCATCGTGCCCGTGGTGCGCAATGGCAATCCGCAGCTGATTCCGCTTTGTCAGGTGAAATGGTGGGAATTTGATTGGTCGATGGGGAATGTCTGCGAATGGAAAATCGGTGGACAACCGCTTTGCAGTTTTGACCTGAAGTTTTGTGACCTGAGGTTTCCGCTTACCGATCAGAAACCCTGCGACCTGATCCCCAATTTCTGCGACCTTGTGGATCCTATTTCTGGCAAGAAAGTTTGCGAACTCGGCCTTTTCGATATCCCTTGGCCCGATTTCAATTTCTGTAATCTCGTTTGGCCTGGAACCAACCGCAAGGTATGTGACGTGAGCTTCAAATACTGCGACCTGCGCAATCCAATCACCAATGGCTCACCTCCTTTGTGCAACTTTAAGTGGCCCAACCTGCCTAGTCTTCCGAGCCTTCCCAACCTCTGCGACATGCAGATCAAAATGCCCAATGGCTCCATTAAGAAGCTTTGCGATATTGGTTTCAACCTGGAACTCCCCAGTATTTGCAACCTGCAGCTTCCCAACAACGCGCCGCTCTGCAAAATCAAGCTGCCAAATTATAATCTTCCTGTACCCACCATTCCCAATGTTCCCGGTATCCCGGGTCTTCCGGAAAACATGTACCAATGGTTGTTCATGACAGGGGTACGTGCGGAAATCGAAAACAGTGGCGCCATTCGCCAACTCGCACTGAATGGCTACGGATGGTTGTACACCTACCGTTTGGATCCAAACTCTTCCTATTTGGCAAGAGGTTTTGGTGGAATCGAAATGTGGCCTGCACAGAAGAAGGTGCAATTTCACTTGGAAGCAGAGGCTGGTTCTGTGAAGACCGATTTGGGACGCATCAAGCCTGTCTGTGGTAGTGGTGAGGCCAATGGACAAATGACTCCGCAAGACTTCTACATTGATATCGGTACGCAGTCCAACCCTTGGGAGATGGAGCTTGGCTGTATCAGTGAATTGCGGAACTCAGGCTATATTAAAGCAAGACCGTCGGGTATCTTGGCGCATGGCGAAATCAATCGAGAGGCCGTGACCTCCTACGGGATAGACATCGACGGTGTCGCCGAAATCGATTTCCGGGCTGAAGCACATCTGAATGTCGCAGTAGAAGTTGGGGTTTCGTTTGACAATCCCGCCATTTTTGGATCCATTGCCGCTGATGCAGGAGCAGAAGTGGGCATGGAGGTGGATCCCGATGCGGGGGAAGACTTTGACGTGACGTTTGCGAGTGTCAACGTCGGCGGCGAGCTCAGCTTCAAGATCGACGATGAATTTTGCATGGCTGGGAAACTCTACGGCGAGGTTTCGGTGCTTGGAGTTGGAGTGGACATCCATGTCGGTGTCGAAATCAAGGACGGGGACGTCAGTTTCCCCAAAAATCCCGATCGCTGTTATGATTGAGAATCCCGTGAAGGGAATGATAAGACCTTTGAAAATAAAGAAGAGCTGAACAATTGAGAAGTAAGAATGCGTTTTGAAGTGAGACATATCATTCTGGGAATGACCGCATTGATGCTGTGTTTTTCAGCAGCAATCGGGCAGCGTACGGTGCTCGCAATGCCCGACGATGGTGGCGTTTGGGTGCGATGGACCTCGCCGGATTTGAAAAGTACAAATGGCATCAATGTCTATCGGCAAGAGAATGGCGCTGGGGAATGGAAACTGCTCAATGCGCAACCTTTCACCTATGGTCAGACCGACATCAGCGGTTTGATGGCCCAAAACAAAGACATCAAAAATGCAAAGGAGATGGCCGATGGTCTCCGGAAGAAGAACCAGCTGGAAGGCATTGGCTTGGCCCTTGTCCTTACCAATGCGGTCGAGAGCCGTGAGTTCTCCTCCTATTTGGGCATCATCTACCACGATAAATCCGCTGAGGTTGGCAAAGAGTACCGGTACGAGGTCAAGGAGGTGCGCGGAGGCAGCGAGAGCAGCTACGGCGTTTCCGCAAGTGTGAAAGCTGGCAAACAGAAGCCGGGCGCAGCAGTCAAGGATATCAAGACCAAAGTAGGAGATGCAAAACTTTCCTTTTCCTGGAATCCGGAGCCTGATCGCCTCACGGGTGCCCACGTTTACTACAAGATTGGCGGCAGCAACTGGCAGCGCCTGAACAAGAAGATCATTTTGCCCAGCAAAATGGTCCAGAAAAACGGGGAGAAGGCGTATCCTGAATGGCTTTTCCTTGCAGACAGCCTGCAAAACGGCACCACCTATACCTGTATCTTGAAGGGAGTCGATTTTTTCGGGTTTGAAACGGAAGCCAGTCAGGAGTTTAAACTGACACCGCTTGACAAGACCCCTCCTCCGCAAGTCTCGAAATTTGAACTGAAGTCGAATGTTGACAGGGTGACTGCTACCTGGGTCCTTCCAAAGGGGAAGGGAGTGGAAGGCATCAACGTATATCGCCTGAAAGGAATGGACACGGTTTGGGTGAAAGTGAACAAGCAACCGTTGCCGCCATCGGCTATAAAATTCGAGGATGAGGTGAATGAACAAGGGGTAACCTATACCTATGCCATTGCGAGTTTTGACAAAGCTGGCAATGAGAACCGCACTGTGGGCCAATTTGTAACGGTTCGTGATGTAAAGCCCCCGTTGCAGGTTCGCAATCTCAAGGCGGTCGCCGATACCGGCGTGATCAAACTCACATGGTTTCCAAACCCGGAGAAGGACTTGAAGGGTTATCTGGTCTACCGCATGGCCAAGACCAATGGGTCGGCCGATACCATTCAAATTACCACCTCGGCAGTTGCCGCCAACAGCTACAACGATACCTTGCCCAAAGTGGCCAAAAACGCATTTGTCTATTTTGTCAAAGCTGTCGATACCAGTTACAACGTCAGTGTATTCAGTGCATCGGCCACTGCATTGTTGCCTGACCCCGAGCCACCGCAAACACCGACCATCAAGAGTATCCGCAAAGATGCGGAGGCACTAAGATTGGTATGGTTACCTGGAATGGAAACAGACTTGGCAGGGTATTTCATTTATCGATCCACAAGCGAAAAAGGACCCGACAGTATTTGGAAGCCCTTGATGGAGCGGCCCCTGAGCGCGAAAGACACTGCTTACAATGACCGCACCATTGCTGCCGGGCAAGTGTACTACTATTCCGTACAGGCCATCGACAATGCGGGGAACCGATCTGGCAGGTCGGAGTCTTTTTCAGGCAATGTGACGACGATGCGCTTGAAGGCGGTACCTCAGGATATCGAGGTCAAGCATGGAAAGGGCAAGCCAGAGGCAACGATTACATGGTCATTGCCGCAAGGTGCCGATGTGATCGGATGCATGGTCTATCGCAAACAGGGAAAGGAAGAGTTTCTACCTGTTTCGGGTTTGGTTCAGGATTTCAAAGTCGTGGACCAGGGCCTCAAAAAAGGAAACACCTACTATTATGAAATCCGGGCATTTGACAAGGTGGGAAACTTTGCCAAATCAGCCCCTGTTACTTTGACGGTTGAAGCAGAATAATATTTAGCGCGTATGAAAACGATGTTTACATCCTTGAACTTTGCTTATCGGCTCTTGTTCCTCCTCTTATTGTCGGTCCCAGCCCTTACCATTGCACAGATCGGCGTAGGGACCACCACCCCTCACCCTTCATCGATGATGCACATCTCGCCGGGGGCTGGTAACAACAAGGGGTTCATTTTGCCCAAGATCACCTCGGGCAGCCGTGTCGTGTTGGACAGTACCCAAAACATCGCGCATGGACTCATCTTTTTCGATACCGACCTTCAGAAGTATTATTATTTCCATCAATCTCCCCGGCAATGGTTTGAGTTGGATCATGACTGGATCCGCAAAGACATTCCTGGCGCAAGCCCCGTGGTAGGCAATCACATCTATTCAGGTGTCACAGGTAACGTAGGAATTGGTACAGGAACGGCTTTTGATCCAACCGAAAAGCTCACCGTCGTAGGCAATGTGAGCATTGGAGCTGCAGCTTGGGCCCAGGATTCCAACATTACCACATTTACCAGCGGAGCCTTGGCTGTGGACAACTGGATCGGCATCAATACCATCACCCGCACGGGAGGAGTCGAGTTTGATGTCAAGGGGCAGGCCAATATATCAAGTACGTTGACGGTAGGTGGAGATGTCACCGCCAACAAGTTTAACGGCCTGGGAATCGTGCCGATCGGCACCGTAGTGATGTGGAGTGGAATCATGAACACCGCCACCAACTTTGACGCCAACGGGACAGGGGTCGTCGGCACACAGTACGAAGGATGGCAACTGTGTAACGGATTTCCAGGTTCACCCGACTTGAGAGGAAGGTTTGTTGTCGGTGTGCTTGAAGATACGACCAGAGGACAAGTACGGCAACCGGGTACAGGCACTGAATACAACAATCCGGATTATCGGTGGGGTGGTATCAAAGGTGGGGAGCGGGAGCATACCCTCACGATTGCTGAAATGCCTTCGCATGCCCATGGGGGAAATACGCAAGATGCTGGCAATCACAGGCATGGTTTTAATGATAGTTACCGAGACATCAATGACTACGATGTCATCGAGGATGCTAATGGAGCAGGGAATGATCTTCCTTACAATATGACTTCATCAAATGACCTTACGGATTTTGACGGCATTCATAGTCATGGCATCGATGCCCAAGGTGACGGCCTCCACATGAAAACCGCCCTCCCTACTACGTTCTCGCCTTCATCATCAGGAAGCAATAAGCCAGTTTTTGGGTCCCCAAATTGATTTCGCCATGAAATACCTACGTCCGCCGAAAAGCTTGCTCAGGGGAAAAATCCTTGGAATCCTCCTCGCACTCACACTCCCACTCACACTGCATTCACAGGTGGATTTGTACATTGCGGGCGACATCGTCCTCAGCGGGATCAATGACACGCTCTACGCCCAAGGCAATATCATTTACAATGCGGGCGCAGGCAAGATGAATCAAGTCGTGAATTCGGCGCTGTATTTCACTGGCAATTTTCAAAACAACAACCTCACGCAGCTGCCGTTTTACGTGGACCTGAACCCATTGCTGCGCTCACGCGGAGCCGCCATCGCCGACCAGGGCTTTGCCCAGACCATCGGTGGCGCAGGCAAGATCAACTTCTACAGCCTTGAAATCTCCAAGGTCCTCGCTACCCAAAAGGTGGATCTGAACAATCAGATCACGATGTTCAACAAGCTGAAAATGAATACGGGCGATCTCAATGTGGGCTCGGCCAGCATCATCTTCAACAACAAGGACACCGCCTCCACGATCACCGGCGAGACCGACATCAACCGGATTTATGGTAGCACAGGCTACTTGCAAGTGAAACGCTTCGCCAATAGTAGCCTCGTTTCGCCAGCACGATTGGGTTTGACCTTCAACAACTTGCAAGACTCCGTATTGGTGAAGCGCTATTTTGTATCGCAGGCCACCGCCGCTGATGGCGGCATCGAACGCTACTATGAGGTCCGCAACAGCAATGGTTCAGTGGTAGGCGCATTCGGCGAATCGGTCTACCTCGACAGCACAGAAATCAATGGCTATGGACAGGAAGCCAACCTCCGTTTGTTCAAATCCGCAGACAATGGCCTGACATGGAATATTGTTCCGAGCTCCGTGGACATCAACCAAAACAAAGTCACCGCCAACAGCATCCAAGGTATCACCACCGACACCCTGCGCTATACATTGGCCGACTTTGCATGCGCCAATCCGCCGATAGATAGTTTGGGCGCGGATACCAGCTTTTGCAATGGGGATTCGCTGCAGTTGAATGCAGGTACGGGTGCGGGATTCAGCTATCTCTGGAACACTGGGGATACAACCCAAACCGTTTGGGTCTCCAATACCACGACCTTGTGGGTCGAGATCACCAACAACCGCGGTTGCGTCACGCGAGATACGATTGTCGTCACGGAAAACGGCTTGCCATTTGTCAACTTGGCTTTGGGACAAGATACCGTTACCGCCTGTGCGGCGATTCCACTGGGATTGGATGCAGGAAATGCCGGAGCCAGCTTTCTTTGGAGCACCAACGATACGACACAGCTCATCAGCCTGTTGCACAACGATACGACCGTCGGTTATGACACCGTTTGGGTTGTGGTCACCGACAGCAATGGCTGCGCCAACAATGATTCGGTCATCTTTGAAAAATCACCCGCACCCGTCGTCAATCTCGGCGGCACCCGCAACATCTGTGGCGGCACCAATGTCGTTTTGAACACCGCCTTGTCTGGCGCATCCGGGAATGTGGGTCCAACCTTCCTTTGGAATACGGGGGCAATCCTCCCCAGCATCACCGTCGGGATCACTGGTCAATATGACGTCACCGTGACCAACAGTTACGGTTGCCAGTCCGCCGATACTGTGCAGGTGAACGTAGCGCCCAGCATTTCGGCAAATACCTCCGCCACGGATGTTACCTGCAATGGCTTGGGCAACGGAACGGTTTCGTTGAATGTTACCGGCGGTACCCCCGCATTCACATTTCTCTGGAGCATTGGGGCCACCACGCAAAACCTCACCAACCTGGGCCCTGGCACATTTTTGGTCACAGTAACCGACCAAATGGGTTGCACCGCAAACGCAAGTGCGACCGTGACGCAGCCTGCAGCACTTACCCAAACCATTTCTGGCACCAACGTCACCTGCAACGGTGCTGCCGATGGTGTAGCGAGCATCACGGTTGGGGGCGGGACACCTGCTTACACCTACTTGTGGAGCAATGGTGCTACGACATCCTCCATCACCAACCTTGGTCCAGGCACATATACTGTGACGGTTACAGACGCCAATGGCTGTACGGTCACCAATAGCCGCACGATTACCCAGCCACCCATTCTCACGCTCAGCCTCGCCAACCAACAGAACATAGGTTGCAACGGCGGCGCAAATGGGCAAATCGACATTGCAGTTACGGGCGGAACCACCGCTTATACCTATCTCTGGAGCAACGGTGCCACCACGCAAGACGTCACAGGTTTGACGGTCGGAACCTATGGTGTGACGGTCACCGATGCCCATGGTTGCACCGTGAACGCCAGCTTTACATTGACCGAACCCGCTGCATTGACCTTGAACGAAACCCATTTGGATGCCACTTGCAATGGCGCTTCGACAGGCAGCATCGACCTCACCGTTGCTGGAGGTACCTCGCCCTTCACCTACCAATGGTCCAATGCGGCGACTACCGAAGATATCAGCAATTTGGGTGCAGGTTCCTACACCGTGACTGTATCTGATGCCAACGGATGTACTTCCACGGTTGCTGCCGTGATCAACGCACCTTCGGCACTTGTTCTAACAGTTTCAGCCTACAGCGCTGCCTGCGGTCAGTCCGATGGTTCAGCAGCTGTTCACGTAACCGGTGGTACACCCGGCTATACCTACAATTGGCCGACGGTCGGAAGCACATCCGATTCGATTGCGAATATTCCGGCAGGCATCTACCCTGTGTTTGTGACGGACGCCAATGGGTGCTTGGATTCGGCCACGGCCGCGGTCAGCAACACGGGAGCGCCGACGGTGAGTCTGGATTCGACGGCCAACGTGACTTGCTTTGGCGGAACGAACGGTTATGTTTCGGTGACTTTCAATGGCGGTGTGGCGCCTTTTACCTATCTCTGGACAAACGGGGACACCACGATCGCTGCCTCAGGTTTGGGCGCAGGCACATACAACCTCACCGTAACTGCGGATGACGGCTGTCTCGCCTTTTTCAGTCAGCTGATTACCCAACCGTCCGCGTTGACGGGTGCGGGAATTGTCACCAATGCCTCCTGCTCGGGAGCCAATGACGGTGCCATTGATTTCATTCCGAATGGCGGGACCTTGCCTTATGCCTTCCTTTGGTCCAACTTGGCAACGACGGAGGATTTGACCGCCCTTGTCGGTGGCAGCTATGATGTCCTGTTGACCGATGGAAATGGCTGCATTTTGCGAGATACCTTTTTGGTCTCCGAACCGAATGCGCTTGTTTTGTCCCATGTCTCAACGAATGTGTCTTGCGGTGGTGGATCAGATGGAAGCATCGATTTGATCGTGAGCGGCGGTTCGCCGGCGTATTCCTACACCTGGTCTTCGGGCCAAATTTCGGAAGACTTGACGGGATTGGTTGCAGGAAGTTACCTCGTAACTGTGACCGATTTGTTGGGTTGCGCCGCCTTGGATACTGCGGTGGTTTCCGAGCCGACACCCATTAACTTGGCATTGGACAGCATTGACGTTCAGTGTAATGGCGGGGCAAATGGCGAATTGAATTTGTTGGTGAATGGTGGGACTGCTCCTTTTGCTTTTGCTTGGAGCAACAGTGCGACCACCCAAAACTTGGTGAACTTGTCGCCAGGCAGTTATGCAGTGACGGTCACTGACTCCTTAGGTTGTGTGGCCAATGCGGCCTCCACCATCAATGAGCCGGCTTTGCTCAATTTGGTGCTCAATGCCACCGATGTTCATTGTGGTGGGAATGCCAATGCCACCGCATCTGCCATCGTGACAGGAGGAACAGGTGCCTATCAATTCGTCTGGAGCAATGGCGATACCACCGCCAATCTTGCGAATTTGGCTGCTGGCAACTACACCTTGACGGTCACCGATGACAATGGATGTTTCGTGAATGGCAGCGTCAATGTGATTGAACCACCCACCCTTACCTTTGCCGCGACCATCGTAGATGTGACCTGCCAAGACCAAACAGATGGTTCGATCCTGACGACTTCGTTTGGTGGATCGCTGCCTTACAGCTACGCTTGGAACAACGGCGCGACGACCCCCAACTTGGTGGGTGTTGGCGCTGGCGAATACATTTTGACCCTTACCGACTCGGCGGGTTGCACTTTCAGGGACACCCTGACCGTGGACCAAGGCGACAGCAGCTTGCAAGGGCGCTTCCTGATGGCTTCGGTCGTCAATTCGGAGGATACCGTTTATTTCCTCGAATTTTCAACCCCGGTACCGACTGTCATCGATTGGGATTTTGGGGATGGCAGCACGGATTCGATCAGCTACCCATGGCATGTGTATGCAGATGTCCCCAACGTGGACACGAGTTACTATGACGTGCAACTCGCCGTCGCGAATGCTTGGTGTACCGACACCGTGGTGAAAACCATCAAGGTGGTCAACGGCTCCGGCAAGGTCAATCAGGGCCCTGGGCAGAACGGTGTCGGCGACATCCTCACTGTGGCAGTTTATCCGAATCCCAACATGGGAACCTTCCAAGTCGACATCTTGCTCCGAAAAGATATGGATGCAAAAGTTCAAGTAATAGATTTGCAGGGCCGAATCGTAACGCAGCGGAGCTTGGCCGGAGACGATACTTACAAAGTAGAATTTGCCTTGGACAATAAAGTCGCCGCGGGCGTGTATCTGGTAAACATTCAGGTGAAGGAAAGCCAGAAGATTGTGCGGATTGTGAAATTTTGATAGAACCTAGGAATGCGAAGCAGCATGAAAATATTAAAAACGGGCGTTGTGGGATTGCTAATGCTTTGGCTTTGGTGGCCAAATCTGGCCAATGCACAATGCACAAAGCCGACCTACCTCCAATCGGTGACGGTGACCAACCCCAACCTTACGCCACTGACCAACTACGTGGTGAAGATGACCATCAACACCACAGCTTTGCAAGGAGCTGGCAAGCTCAACAATAAGTTCGGGTTTGTATTTTACGACTCCGATTGTGCAACACAATTGCGGTATTGGCCAAGTGATGCGGACGCATTTCCTAGCACCTCAGCCTCCTACTACGTCAAGATTCCGAGCATTCCAGGAGCAGGGAGCAAGACAATTGTGATGTACTATGATGCGGTGACAACCTGCTCCACGGCAATTGGCAACGTATTTTCCTTTGTAGGGGACACCGCGGCCATCGGGATCCCTGTTGGATTTTCAGCAGCCACCACGTGGGAACTCTCCAACCGCACTTTCCCAGCGAATTCGCAAACTTTTCGTTGGCAGGTAAGGGCAACAGGGACAGGAAATTTTCGCCCCAAGACGACCTACAATGTCTCCGGTACGCAGTACGTTCAAGCAGAGGGGACATCACGTGCCATCGCTGTTGGCATGAACCGATTTGTCCAGGAATTGGATGTCGATGCCGGCGGACATCCGGGGTTTTTTACCACTGCATTGCTTCCGATTGGCGAAAATTGTGGCCTTTGTAACACCTTTGCTACGGGTAGTGGCGACATTCCGCCGACCTCAGCACCCTTGATTCCCTTTGCCAACAACGCCAACCAAGCGCGCGTCGGCGTCTATTATCGCCCCCGTGCAGCTGCCGAACCTACCGTGGCATTTGGATCCGAATTTAACCGCACAACCCCAGTCACAATTAGCCCTGCAGGGCCGGTGACCGCCTGCGAAGAGGACATTCTGAACTTCACTGCCTCCTCGCCCTATATCAATTACCGTTGGTATGTTGACAACGTATTTCAGGGTGCAAATCCCGCCATTACGAAAACAATCAACACTTCTGGTCTTTCCAGTGGCGTCCATGTCCTGAAAGTCGTGGCCTATACCAGCGCATGTGATTCGGTAGAAGCCACCAAAAACCTCACCATCAACCCAAGGCCTGACATCAATAGCCTCAGCCCGGACAATGGTTGCCAGTTTTCTCAATTGACTTTTGGTTCCAATATTGGCTTGAATGGTTCGACCTTGGTTGCGCACGATTGGAACTTCGGGGATGCAACTACAGGCACCGGCGCTACGCCAACCCACGCCTATTCAGTCGCCGCATTGTTGAATGTCCGTTTGATTGTGACGACCAACTTGGGTTGTAAAGACACCCTGACCGAGCCGATCGAGGTGTATCCCAAACCGACCATCAACACAGTCACCGAAACCGACATCTGCTGGCCCAATGCAGTGTTGTACAGCAACAATACCACGATCCCCAGCAACTGGAACAGCAGCACGATTTCGACCTTCGAATGGCGCTACGGCGACGGGAACAACGGTTTTGGCAGCAACAGCAGCCATGCATTTGCAGTGCCCAATCAATATGCCGAGTCGCTGATCGTCACCACCAATGTCGGTTGCAGAGACACCTTGACGGGCTCCGTAGACGTTTGGCCCAAGCCCAACATCATCTCGGTTACGGATCCGAATATCTGCTGGCCACAAGCCGCTAGTTTCAGCAACAATTCCAATATACCCAACAACTGGAATTCAGCCACGATCCAAACCTACGATTGGCATTTTGGGGACGCCACCACAGGACTGGGTTCGGTGACGACGCACCCTTATACGATTCCTGGATTTTACAATGACAGTCTTGTCGTCGTGACGAGCGATGCCTGCCGCGACACCTTTGCCGAAACCATCAGCATCTGGCCCAAGCCGGAAATTGATTCGGTAACCGTACTCGACCAATGTTGGCCCAACGGCACCAATTTCACCGGCTTCCACCACATCGCCAACAACTGGAACAGTGCCGCGGTCACGATTCACGACTGGCGATTTGGCGATGCCACGACAGGCAATACCAACCCTGTCTTCCATACCTACGTTTTGCCCAACAATTACACGCATACGCTTTTCGTAGAAACGGGAAATGCCTGCCGCGACACCTTGGTCGACCAAGTCAACATCTGGCCCAAACCTTCGATCAATTCGATCACGGAAATTGATATCTGTTGGCCCAACGATGTCGCCTTTTCCAACAATACCACGATCCCCAACAATTGGGATGCAGCAACGATCGCACAATGGGATTGGCGCTTTGGCGACGGACAGACGGGCAACGTCCCGACGCTGTTGCACAATTATGCGGTTCCCGACCGCTACTTCGACACGCTTTACGTCCGCAGCTCCGACAATTGCCGCGATACCCTCACAGGTTCGGTCGACGTCTGGCCCAAGCCGCAGATCGACTCGATCATCACAGCGGACGTTTGTGATCCCGAGACGGTCTTCTTCACCCAATCCACGCAGATTCCAGATAACTGGAACAGTGCTACGATTCCATCGTATCTCTGGGACTTTGGCGATGGCAATACCGGCACAGGCGCAAGCACCTCCCACCAATATGCCATTCCGGGTGCGTACACAGTGCGCCTGATCGTGGTGACAAGTGACGCTTGCCGTGACACACTGCTCAAGACGGTCAACGTCTACCCCAAACCCACCGCCCAGTATGCGGTCGGTGACATCTGCTACGGTGACAGCTTGCTCCTTTTCAGCGGATCGACGGTTTCCAACGTCCTGGGAACCTTCATTGCAGACCATCAATGGATGTTTGGGGATGGCGACAGCAGCCATATCATCAACCCGACGCATTTTTACAACTTCGACGGATCGTACACAGTGACGCTGGTGACGACCACCAACCACGGCTGCAAAGACACCTTGGTGCAACCGCTGACCGTTTTCCCAAAGCCCAATGCCTCATTCAACTTCCCGCGCACCTGCCAACCCGATGCCGTGAATTTCATCGATGCATCGACGGTGAGTTCGGGTACGATTGCGGTTTATGATTGGGCCTTTGGAGACGGCGGATCCTCCTTGTTGCAAAATCCTTCGTATGCGTATGCCGCCGCCGACACCTACCTCGTGCAGTTGATCGTGACAACAGACAACGGCTGTTTGGACACCTTGGAGCGTGCATTGGTCTGGAATCCCAAGCCTTCAGCGCTGTTTGATTTCCAGAATGTTTGCTTTCCCGATAGTATCGTTTTTGCAGATCAATCCACTTTGCAATTCGGGAATTTCTTGCGCTGGGAATGGGCCTTTGGAGATGGCAACACCTCCCTTGTCCAAAGTCCGACGCATCAATATGTGACGGCTGGCAGCTACAATGTGCAATTGATTGTGACTTCCGATAGCCTCTGCATGGACACGTTGGTTTTGACGGCGACTTCGAATGAAAAGCCTAGCGCCAATTACAGCCCCAATACCATTTGCTGGCCAGACAGTGTGCCCTTCCAAGACCTCACAACGATCGGCGGACAGGCACAGGTCACGGGATGGCAATGGGTATTTGGCGATGGCGACACTGCTACGACGCAAAACCCTGTACATTATTACGTCCATCCCGATACGTTTGATTTGCAGTTCATCGCATGGAGCGATTCGGGTTGCACGGATACGTTGGTTCAGAAATTTGTGGCCTTCCCCCGTCCCGGCTTGCAATTGGGACCCTATTTGCAGTGGCTTTGCCCATTCAATACCGTCACACTTCATGCCGGTCCTCAGTTTGTGAGTTACAACTGGCAAGACGGCGCGACCGATTCGGTGTATGTCGTGAGCGTTCCGGGCATCTATACGGTGACCGTGGTCGATACCAATGGCTGCGTCCAAAGCGACACGGTCGATTCGCCATTGGCACCCAAGCCGGTTTTGTCCGTGGCGCCAAATGATACCGTTGAGTTTTGTGTTGGCGAATCCATTTCTGTCGACGCGCAAACGTCCTTAATTTTCTCCTACATCTGGAACAACGGCATCACAAGCAGCGACTTGCTCATTGATTCGGCAGGCACTTATACCGTCATCGGCTGGAATCAATATTTCTGTTCGGATACTTTGGATGTCGTGGCGATTGAGAATGCGCTGCCGGTGCCTGACCTTGGAGCCGACCGCGAACTCTGCGCCGGCGACACCGTGACATTGGATCCGGGTGTATTTGACGGCTACGCTTGGTCCACGGGTTATACCGCCCAAGTGTTGAGTGTCTGGTACAGCGGATCTTTTGCGGTCACGGTGACAGATGGCAATGGCTGCGAAGGAACAGACGTTGTGGAAGTGGTACGCCACGAATTGCCGTGGATCAACCTTGGAATCGACAGTTCGCTTTGCGCCGGAGATCAAATGACCTTCGATGCAGGGGCTGGCTTTTTGAACTACTTCTGGCCAGCGTCGGGCGAGACAACCCAAAGCATTGTCGTCGACAGTCCCGATTCGATTTCAGTCATCGTCACCGACATCCATGGCTGCTCCAACGAAAGCAATGTGGTTTGGGTGAGTGTGGATCCACTGCCCGCACCGGCGATCATTACCAAGGGCGATATGGAAATCGATCTGGTCTCTTCCTCCGAGGCACAGTATCAATGGTACCATGACGGCCAAATTGTGCCGGGAGCCACCAATCAGGCGATTACCCCGACGGAAAGCGGTAATTACCAGGTGATGGTCACCGATACCAACGGGTGCAGCATGATTTCCGGAATCTTCCATCTGGATCTGGACATCTACGACGCCGAAATGTACCAAGGCATCAGTCCCAACGGCGACGGCGTCAACGATCATTTGACCATTCCGGAGATCGAATACTATCCCGACAACCAATTCATGGTGTTCAACCGATGGGGGGCGCAGGTCTTCGGCCGAAAGGCTTACTTGAATGAATTCGACGGCCGTGACGATGGCGGACGCGACTTGCCGGATGGCGTGTACTATTATGTGCTTGACCTCGGAAATGGTTCCAAGCCGGTGAAGGGTTACTTTGTCATCAACAGATAAACGAGGGAAGGAACAATGAAGCATCAAATTACAACATTGAAGCAACTGCGAATCCCAAGCTTGACGATTCTCGCACTCACGCTCGCACTCACACTGTCGCTCGCGCCCTCAGGCGCAAAGCGCAGCAGGAGGCCCAATACAGCCAATACATGTTCAACAGCCTGTTCATCAATCCTGCCTACGCAGGTAGCCGTGATCAGGCGAGCATGAGCCTCATCGGCCGCAATCAATGGACCGGCTTTGCCGGTGCTCCCCGCTCGGCGGCGTTTGCCCTGCATGGCCCAAGCGCCAGCATGAAAAGCGGATTCGGCATGATGCTCACCACCGACGGCATCGGCCCGATCGCCTCCACCGGTCTCAGCGCGCAATACGCCTACCGCATCAAACTCGATGCCGACCATACCTTGGCCTTTGGCTTGCAAGGTTCGCTCGACTACTACCGCACCAACTTCGGTGGCTTGCATTTGGAGGACGAAACCGACCATAGCTTTGCCGGACAGGATGTGCGCCGATGGTTGCCCAATGCGGGCGCCGGCATCTACTTCAATGGCAAACTCGGCTACCTCGGTGCAGCTGTTCCGCGTTTGATCACCAACCGACTCAGCCCCACCAATGCCGATACGGTTGCCCGGCAAGCAAGACATTGTTTTGTCACCGGCGGACTCGTGCTGAAGATCAGCGACAATGTCAAATTCCGGCCGAGCACCTTGGTCAAGGTCTCCTCGGGAGGCGGTGCCAACATCGACCTCAATGCCAGTTTCCTCTTCAAGGAAAAATTGTGGCTGGGAGCAAGCTGGCGCAGCGAGGATGCCGTCGTCTTCATGGTCGAATTCTGGCCGACACAGCAACTGCGCCTCGGGTATGCTTATGACCTGACCACGTCTGCACTGCGCACCTACAATACTGGTTCCCACGAACTTTCGCTGGGCTTTGATTTTGCATTCAAAAAAGGAAGAGTCGTTTCCCCAAGGTATTTCTAATCATGTCAAGGATCTCCAAAATCATTTTGTTGTGCGCCGTTTGGGCGGGGGCTTTTTCTTTTTCAATGGCCCAGAATCCTGCTTTCAAGAAGGCAGATCAAATGTTTGAAGCCGAGGCCTACCCTGCCGCGGCAAGGTTGTACTTGCTCAAGCTGGAAAGCGAAGGGTTTGATCAGCAGGCCTGTGAGCGTCTTGCCAAGTGTTATCTCAACACAGGCAATATGGAAGAAGCTGCCAAATGGTATGAAAAAGCCGCGACCAATACCAAGCGTGCAGATGTCGCCTTCGAATACGCACAAGTGCTCAAGACAGGCGGCAACTACAAGCGCGCCGCGGAAATGTTTGACAAATACGGCGAACTCTCCCAGAAGTATGACGAGGCCCGCTTGCAGGCCGAAGCCTGTGAGCGAATTGAGTTGATCAAGGGCGATGGCAAAGGCTGGAAGGTCAATCCGACGAACCTCAGTGGGGCGGAATCGGATTTCGGACCGACTTACCGTGGCAATGAATTGGTGTTTGCCTCAGCAAGGAAGCGTGGATTTTTCACCCGCATCCTGAATTTGCGCAACGAAAACCTGTTTTACGATGTGTACATGGCGCCGATCCAAGGTCCGGTGACATTCGGCAAGGCCAAACTTCAAAAAGCCAGCCTCAAGACAAGGTTTCACGATGGTCCTGTCGCCTTCAGCCGTGACTTGAACCGCGCACTGATCACAAGGAGTAACATCAAGCATGGAAAATTGCAGCGCGATGCTCAAAAAAGGGCTCATTTGCAGCTTTTTTCGGCCACGTTGAGCAAAAACAAGTACAAAAACGAGGTGTTGTTGCCGTTTAACGGCGATGCGTATTCGACGGGGCATCCTGCGCTGACACCTGACGGACAAATTTTGGTTTTCGCATCCGACATTGCCGGCGGCCAAGGTGGCAGCGACCTGTATTGGAGCAAGTGGGAAAACGGCGGATGGACGACGCCACAGAATTTGGGCAGCGATATCAATACGCCCGGAGACGAACTGTTTCCCTTCATCACCAATACCGGCATGCTCTGGTTTGCTTCGAATGGGCATCCCGGACTCGGTGGACTCGACATATTCTTTGCCGCTGCGAATGGAAAAGGTGGCTGGGCGAATGTCAAAAATCCGGGTGGACCACTGAATTCCGGAAGGGACGATTTTTCGATTTGTTTTGACAACCGCGGGCAAGGCTATTTTGCCAGCAACCGTCCCGGTGGCAAGGGCGAAGATGACATTTACCATTTTCAACGGATCATCCCCGTCGAGATTATCGTGACCAACGAAGGCACAGGCGTGCCTGTGGAAGGTGCCGGCATTCGCATGCTGAGCAGCTCGGGCAATGAAATTCTCTTGAATACCGATGCCGATGGCAAAGCCACCAACTACCTCGATTGGGGCAAAAGCTACAAATTTGAAGTCGGGCGAGACGGCTACCGCTCCGGCACGGCGCAACTCGATGGCACAGGAGAACAGAGCGTCGGCGGACAGGAAGTGCGGGTGAGCCTTTACAAATTCCCGACGGTCGCGATCGATGGAAATGCCAATTCGGAGAAAACCAATACAGGAATTGCCGATGCGCAAGTGCGTTTGGTAGGAGAGCAACGTGAGCAGTCATTCGTCTCGGATGGCAAAGGAAAATTTGGCGGAAGAGCAGATACTGCCAGCGTCTACACGGCGATTGTCCAGAAGACGGGCTATTTCCCGGCTTTGTACGACTTCTCAACTTATGATGCCAAAGGGGATTTGGTCGTGCCCGTTTGGGTGACCATGCGCGAAGGTGGTTCGGTACTGGTGGAAGGCACAACCGTCGACAAATCGACGGGCGCCATTTTGCCGGAAACCAATGTAAGGGCCATCACATCCGAGAATGAAGTGGTCAGCGGACCGCGGAAGTCACGGAAGGATGGAAAATTTTGGCTTGTTATCGACCGCAGCAAAACCGCGGACCTGCTGGCATCCCGCGACGGCTACTTTTCCGCCCGGGTGACCATGCCAGACAATAAACTCCTGAAAGCGGATTCTGTAGCGGTTGTCAGAATCGAAATGGTTCCCGCCAAGGTCGGCGAACTCGTCAAGATCATTTATTACGATTACCGCGAAAGTTATTTGACCGTCAAGGCCAAAAACAACCTCGACGAAATCGTCTACTTTTTGTTGGACAATCCCAACGCGGTCGTTGAACTCAGTGCGCATACCGACAGCCGCGGCAGCGACGAATTCAACAATACGCTCTCTGAGGCGCGCGCAAAGGCCGCTGTCGACTATGTCATCTCCCGAGGGGTCGGGGCAGATCGCATCAAGGCCAAGGGTTATGGCCGCAGCCAACTCATCAACGATTGCATCGAAGGGAAAGAATGTACCGACGAGCAGCATGCCCCCAATCGCCGTACGGAAATCAGGGTCACAGCGATTAAGTGAAAAGTGAGTAGTTAAAAGTGAAAAGTGGATGGGGTTGTTTTTGAGGGAGTTGTAGGGTGTTGCGGGGATTAGAATTGGTTATTTTATTGGTAGTGAACAGTTTGGAAATGAGAATAGATCACATCAACCGAAATCTGGGGCGTTTTTTGCCTCTAGGGACCTTGCTGATTTTGCTGGGCAATGGCTTGTTCGGGCAAAATCCAACCATTGATCCCCCGCGGGATTGGGCAACGACCGTCGGCGGTGTCAATTTTGACTTCATTACCGATGCCGTAACCGATGGACAAGGCGGACTCTATGTGACGGGTTATACCAACAGCCCCAACTTCCCGACGACGCTTGCCGGAAGTCCGGGCGCTGGCTACGATGCTTTTGTGGCGCGCTTCGACAGCCTTGGGAACGTGCTTTGGAGCACCCGCTACGGTGGGTCGGGCACGGATTATGGCAATGCCATTGCCCGTGATGCCGCAGGCAACATTCTCGTAGCGGGCAAATTGGGCGGTCAAGGCACCTTTGTCACCGACAGTACATACAAAGGAACGGGTGACGATATCCTTGTCTTAAAACTCAATGGATCGGGTGCTTTCATCGCAGCGTTGCGTTATGGCGGATCCGCCGCAGATGAAGCGGTCGGCATTTCCACGGATGCCAACAATCAGATGGTTGTCGTCGGCAACAGCAGCAGCAGCAATATCCCTACGACGAACGTAACCTACAACGGCACAAGCGGAGATGCTTTTGTCTTGCGTTTGCGCAGCAACCTCAGCCGTCATCTCGCCTTCCGCTATGGTGGAAATTCCTTTGACAAGGCCAATGATGTGGTCATCGACAGCCAAGGCAACTTCTACGTTGCTGGCGAGACGGGAAGTGCAGATTATCCGCAGACGATCAGCACCTACCAAGGTGGCGGCGGGGCCAAGGCATTTGTGATGCGCTTCGACAGCTTGGGCGCGCGCACTTGGGCGCAGCGTTATGGGGGCGCAGGTGTGGAGCGCGCGTATGCGCTGGAACTGCCCACAAACGGAGGCCTGCTTGTGGCGGGCTATACGACGAGCACCGATTTTCCGACGACCATCAACGGATTGGGCGGCTCTGGACTTGACGCATTTCTCTTGCACCTCAACCTTGACGGCACCCGCGACTACGCACGCCGCTTGGGGGGCAGCCTCGACGACCTTTGCCTCGATATTGCAACGGATGCGTCCGGCAACGTCTTCATGGCAGGGGAAACCCAAAGTCTCAACTTCCCAAGCACCAACAACCGCTTCAAAGGCCAGGGCCGTGACCAATTCCTTGCCAAATTCAGCCCTGCAGGTGCCTTCGAATGGTCATTCCCCTACGGAGGAACACAAAACGACTTCTCCGGTGGCGCACTCACATCGACCGCGGCAAGCCTCTATCTTGCTGGCCATACCCAAAGCATCAACTATCCGCAGACCTTGACCGGCACCGGTGGTACGACAGCCCGCGGCGCTGTCTTGCGTTTGCGTGACTGCCTCGGTCAGGACGCCAACTTCAGCTTTCAACATGTCTGCGAATTTGACACCGTTCATTTTCAGAACCTCTCCGTGAGAGGCACATCCGACACATTGGCCTACCGTTGGTGGTTTGGGGATGGGGACAGCACCGATGTGATTCATCCCTCACATTATTATGCAGTTCCCGGCATCTACCAAGTGACTTTGCGCGTGACGAGCCCTTGCGGAGTGGATTCGTCCATCACCCAATCGGTCAATGTCTATCCCGGGCCCCGCGCCGACTGGACCCATGCCAATGCCTGTGCCACGCGCTACACCGATTTCATGGACAGCACCACGTTGGACACCATCGTCGGGAGCTACGAAGACGATTGGACTTGGGACTTTGGCAATGGTGACAGTTCGACCTTGCAGAATCCGACTTATATCTATCCTGCACCCGGCACATACACGGTACATTTTACCGTCATGACCAACCATGGCTGCGTGGATACTGCGGCGCATACCGTTGTCGTGCACCATCGCCCTTATGCTGATTTCCTGACTTCGGATGTCTGCTTGCGTGACACGGCCTTTTTTGCCGACAGTACCCAATTGGCTGGTGACAGCCTTGTTGCTTGGTCTTGGGACTTCGGCGATGGCAACAATTCGACCGTTCAGCATCCGAATCACCTCTATTTGGTCGCCGATACTTTTGTCGTGGACCTGATTGTCACCACCAATGAAGGTTGCACGGACACGGTTTACAAACCCATTAAAGTGCTGCCACTGCCGGTCGTAAACTTCGGGATGACTGCCATCTGTTGGCCCGATACCGTTGCCTATTCCGACAGTAGCACCATTGTCGGGGATTTGATTTCCGCCTTCGAATGGCATTTTGGAGACAGTTTTTCCGATACCCTACAAAATACCTGGCATGCCTATGCTGCCTCAGGAACTTATGATGTCGTCCTTTGGGTGTACACCGCAAGTGGCTGCGCAGACAGCTTGCTGCAATCCTTGAAGGTGAACGACAAGCCGACCGCGCAATTCACCGCGCAGGATGTCTGTTGGCCGGAGGCGATGCAATTCAACGACGGCTCGTCGGTGCTTGCAGACAGTCTTGTTATGTGGAACTGGACCTTCGGAGATAGCACGGGAGATACCGTCCCAAGCCCAAGTCATACCTACGTCGTTGCGAATACCTATTCCGTGAGTTTGGAAGTGGTTTCCGCCTTTGGCTGCCGCGACACGGCTGTTCAAAACGTGACCGTTTTCCCAAAACCCGATGCCTTCTTTGCCCCGGCAAATGTCTGTTTTCCGCTCCCGATGACCTTGGTCGATGGTTCGACGGTACAGGGCGGTACCATCACGCAATGGCAATGGGATTTCGGTGACGGTACGACGGGCTTCCTTCCTTTTACTGCGCATCCCTATGCCAACGCCGGTGTTTATCTCGTGACGTTGGCGGTGCAGTCTTTGGATGGTTGCCGGGATACCATCATGGATTCGGTTGAAGTTTACCCGCAGCCGGTTGCCGATTTTGTAACGGAGAATGTCTGTGATGGCGATACCGTGTTTTTTACGGATTCCTCGTCCATCAGCAGCGGCACGATTGATACCTACGCCTATACATTCGGGGATGGCAATGGTTCGGCCTCGGCTGACACGGCTTGGGTCTATGCCCAACCTGGAACGTATGTGCTTTCACTGATGGTCACAAGCAATCACAATTGCATCAATATGGCCTTTGGCAGTGTGACTGTGCATGCCTTGCCAGATCCGCAGCCGGCTGTTGTTGGTTATGCAGACATCTGCATAGGCGACACGGTTGTGTTGCAGGAGGCGCAGCCGTTTGCCCAATACGAATGGGAAACGGGAGAAACGACTAGTTGGATCAGCCTGCAAGGACGCAGCGATTGGGTGGTATTGACCGTCACGGATAGCAATTCCTGTGTGAATTCCGACTCCGTCGAGGTGAGATTCCATCCTGTGCCACGTCCAAATGCTGTGATTACGCCTGGACCGGAGGTGTTTTCCTGTTCCAATGATTCGCTGTTTCTCAATGCAGGCGGATCCTACTTCAGCTATCTCTGGAGCAATGGATCGACCAACGACATGCAATATGTGGCGCAATCCGGCCCGCTTTCGGTTTTGGTTTTCAATGGTTTTGGTTGTGCAGACACGTCTGATACGGCGATGGTCACCATCCTTGCCGCTCCGACTTCACCTGTGGTGACCCAAAACGGCAATGTGCTGACGTCTGACTCTGCCTCCGCGTACCAGTGGTACTTTGAAGGCTTGCCAATTCCCAACGCGACCGGTCAGGTGCATACCGCAACGGCCACCGGCAATTATGTTGTGCAAATCACCAACGCAGCGGGTTGCTCCGAGTTTTCCAATGCGGTTTCGATGTTGGTAGGGACAAGTAACCTCTTCGTCTCTGACTTTACGGTTTTCCCTAACCCGTTTGGGAATCAAGTGCGATTGACCGGCTTGCTGAAAAAGGGTGGTGAATTGGAAATCAAACTTCTGAGCACCACAGGCCAAGTCGTGAAAATCGACTCTGTTTCGGTAGCTGCGGGAGCTTTGGATGTGAATCTGGAAACCTCATCATTACCTGCGGGCTACTATTTCTGCGAAATCACGCTGGGTGCGGATCGGATGTTGAAGGCAATGGTGAAGCAGTAGGGGTAGGGGGGGGGGGGGGGGCGGTGCTTGCGGGGGGGGGGGGGGCGGCTGCGTACCGGCAAAGAACTCGAGCAAAAAGAAAAGGCTGCCTCATCACGAGACAGCCCTTTCTTTTTAATCCAGTCCCGATCAGGGTTGCGTACACTCGTAGCCCACGATGTCGTTGCCGCACCAGAAGACACGACCGATGATCATGTCAGCAATGGCTGGACAAATTTCACTGCGGCAGTGGTAGGAGGCGACCACGAGATACACATCGCCGGTCCCGTCGATCGCTGGACCTACTTCGCAGCGCACCGTCATCTCGTAGGTCGCCGAAATGTCCCAGGTGTTTCCTTGAAAGAAACTCGCGGCGCAGCCGCTCTGACGGATTTCGTTGATCGAACGTGATGCTTTGCTGTTGCCCTGTGCGGACACGGTGGTCGCCAAGCCTAGCAGGCAGACCATCAAAAACATAAATTTCCTCATAGTTGCAATTGATTTAAAACGAAAGATAGATTTCGGTTTTCAATTTTGCAAAGGGATGTTTATCAGCGATCAAGGAATAAAGATAAGTCCGATGTGTTGATTTAAGAGGGTTCGTTTTGTAATTGAAGAAGGCGGACAGTTGCCCGCCCGCCTTCTTGAGATACCAACTCAAAATTCTTGATTATTTATTCGGCTGTGGGGTCATCCGCAAATAGGGGCGGATCACTTCATAACCTTTCGGAAACAGCTTGTCTGCATCCGCATTGCTCACCGCAGGCACGATCACACAAGGCTCGCCATCTTCCCAATTGGCAGGTGTGGCGACTTTGTGATACGCTGTCAATTGCAACGAATCAATCACGCGCAGCAACTCATGGAAGTTGCGGCCCGTTGATGCCGGATAGGTCAACGTCAATTTGATCGTCTTGTCAGGGGCAATCACAAATACCGAACGGACAGTGTGCTTGCTGTCGGCATTCGGGTGGATCATGTCATACAAAGTCGAAACCTTACGGTCACCATCGGCGATGATCGGAAAATTCACCGTTGTATGCTGCGTGTCATTGATGTCCTTGATCCAACCAAAGTGGTCGGCAATGGGGTCGACGCTCAAGGCAATCGTCTTGACATTGCGCTTCTTGAACTCGTCCTGCAATTTTGAAACCATGCCCAGCTCCGTTGTGCAAACGGGGGTATAGTCGGCAGGGTGCGAAAACAACACGCCCCAGCTATCGCCGAGCCATTGGTGGAAATCGATGGTGCCTTCGGTGGTTTCGGCTGTAAAATTGGGTGCTACATCTCCAAGTCTCAGTGACATATACAAATGATTTAGGGTGGGAAATGATATTGAAACACCAATTTAATTCGAATGTTTGAAATATTGGAAGCTTCGGAGAAATAAATTCTATTGGATTGGTAGGAGTTTTGAGTTTTTGCCTTCGTTAAAGAAAGTGCCCTTCTATCCCGAACCCATTAGTGCGAATCCCCTGCACTGGCCGAATCAACTGCCCACTTGTCAATGTCGACTTTGAACGTCTTCTCTCCATCGGTAAGTTCAAATGCCGCCCCAGACCAATTGCCATAAATCCCTTCACTACTACCAGATTCCCCGGCGCAATTGCAGGGGAAAAAGAGCCTGCGTTTCAAGTCTGGCAAACTGAAAAAATAGGCATTGAGCCTTTCTTCATTTTTCTCATGTCCTATGACCAGCAAGGAATGCTCGTTGAGCGTATCGGAGGCAAAGCCCTTGCCAGGCCCACCTTTCAAATCGATCCATTTCCTCGATTTCATGTCCAAGATGCGCCCACCTTCCAGTACACGGCGACCGTCCAGTTGAAGCAAAGCCGTTTGTGTATAGGTATCGAATATCGGTGCCAAGCCATTTACCTCATTCCCACTACCATCGAGACAAAACGTCGACACGGGAGCAGCCGCACCCATACCTACGACATTTTCCGTGCAATTCAGTATCCATAATTTGCCATCAGATGCAACCGCGGTGAACCAGCACGGCCCTAGATATCCTTCCCAACCTCCTCGCAAATCGGCTACCATGAGCAGCTGGTTTCCGCTGAATCCTTCCACTTTCATCCTTGCCGTATGGCGCGCCTCGGCATCCAGAAAAGTGTCGAAAAGCATGTAGTCAACCGTCGAAACCCTAGCCCAAAGACCAGGTGCAGACGGATTGCCGTTCACCGTGTCGCAGGTGTAGATGCTGTCATTGTCGATCGTTTCCACCTTTGCTGCATGAGCGTCCACAAGCTCAACATCCTTTTGCGGTAACTCCGCTGCGGATTCTGACAGGCCCTGCTTTTGATTCACGGAGGAGTGGCAGCCCAACAGGACCAACAGGCCAATGCAAGTCATGGTACGTTTCATTTTTGCGTATTTGAGTCGTGAAGTGTCATGAGGGCAGCTGCGATTCCAGATTTGAAATCTGAAAATTGATGTTGCTGTGTTTCAGTGGCAAGAATCATGGAAAATTTCTGAGATGCTGAACTGTATCAAAAAGAAGGGTAGGATCAAGATTTCTCCTATTTAGAAGAATCGCAAGTTTCTGATGCCAATGACAAAGTTAGGAGGGGCGTTCCGACTTTCTAAGCAGCAACCAAAAATGCATGGTGTCAAAGGTGTAAAGCTCATGCTTCGACCCAAGAGTAGGTTCGCCTTATCCTCCACCTACAAAGTTCGGTGGTCTCACACATGACCTATCCAGATGCTTCGGATTAAATTAATTCTACCAAATTGGCAGGAGTTTTGGGTTTCGATTCTATTTCCGAGTATTGAAGACGGAAAACCAAGGACTCATTTGATGTCAACGGAACTCAAAAACGGAATACCGACCTTCTATGCGCCCGATCAAGCCGCGTGGCGGGATTGGCTTGCCACCAACCACGACCGCCTCGAAAAAGTATGGCTCATCATCTACAACAAGGGCAGCGGCGTGCCCAGCGTGACCTATCCTGAATCGGTAGACGAGGCGCTCTGCTTCGGGTGGATTGACAGTGTCGCCAACAAACGGGACGCCCAAAGCCGTTACCAGTTTTACAGTCGTCGCAAACCCAAAAGTGTCTGGAGCAAAGTCAACAAAGCCAAAGTGGAGCAGCTCACCGTACAAGGCAAAATGATGCCTGCCGGGCAGCGGATGATCGACATCGCCAAGGAAAACGGAATGTGGACGCACCTTGACCAAATAGAAGAGGGAATCATGCCGGATGACTTGGTGGCAGCTTTTTCATCCGATCCAGCAGCAAGAAGCAAATTTGAAGCTTTTCCTCCTTCGGCAAAAAAGGGAATTTTTCAATGGATTATCAGCGCCAAAGGGGTTGAGACAAGGGCCAAACGCATTTCGGAAACCGTAGAAAAGGCAGCCCTCGGGCAACGCGCCAATGCGTGGAAGCCCAAATCGGCAACCGATCTGATCTAGCGCGCCACCAATATCCTGCCCCGGAGCACGCTCGTGGCGGTGACCACTTCTATCAAATACATGCCTTCGGAAATGGGCTTCAGGTCGAGTTGGCAGGCCGATGTTTCCGTTTGGAGCGAGTTCAAGACCTGACGACCCTGCAAATCCCGCAAACAAACCGTCGCCATGCCCAACTCCTTGCCCCAGATCACCTTCACCGCATCGGCAGCAGGATTTGGGTAGATGGACAGGCCGGTTTCTGGACCATTCTCCAAACCGACCATCGTCACATCGCGCAAGACCATGCTATAATCCTCCACCTCCCCAAAATACCCATTGCAAGGATCCGCCACAAGGTTGGTGCCATAAACACTGCGAATGCGCATGAGCACTGTATCCGGAATCATTGGCACATGAGGCACTGTAAACGTCCCCGAGCTTTTGTGGGAGGCGTCCAAGTCGCTCATGATTACCTGTTCATTGCTGAGGAAATCGCCGTCGTGGTTCCAGTCGACCCACATAAACATGGAGTCCAGCGCAAAGGAGTAGTTCAGCCAGGACGTCAAGGTATAACTGCTGTCGCGGTAGAGATCGGTGTAGATATTCCGGAAATCGCCATAGTATTCCTGACCGCTCACATTGTTGAGTCCGGCAACCCTGACGGTATCAATAAAATCGTAGGTCGTGCCTTGTGTCCCGGTCGCCGCACAGGGGATGGCTTCTTTGACCAGGTACATCAGGCGCTCGGTGCGGGCGCTGTCACCGTTGGGCGCCGTTCCGGTGATGCGGTAATAAATATGGGTACCCTGCGGATGGGGTGGAATGTCGCCCCGAAAGGTGTCGCCTTGTACATGTGCCATCGCCACTGTGTTGTTAATCAGTCCGATACTCGTTCCCCAGCGTAGCGTTGCACCTTGGATGCCACCCTGATTGCGGATCACGGCGGTGATCTGAACGGTATCTCCCGGCTTGGGTCGCAGGCCATACGAGGCAGGATCGGCAATGACCTTTACAATTTGAGGCATGCCCTCGCGGCCCGGAATCGGAGCTTCCCACACACCGCGTCCCCATGTGCCGACACGCAACAAACCCGCGCCATTCAAAACCTCGATATCATTGATGACAACGGCAGGAAGGCTGTCGGCATACAAAGTCCATGCATTCGTGCCTGCATCCGCATAGTAAACGCCTACGTCCATACCCACAAACATGCGCACGGGTGGGCCTTCGGCCCATGCAACTGCATTGGCAGGAAGGTTGGGCAAATTGCCGCTGATATTGGTCCAATTGGTGCCACCGTTGGTGCTGTAAAACACCTTGTTTCCGTTGCTAAATCCGCTTTCGCAGACCAGAACCTTCATGGGATCATCGGGATGAACGGCAATCCGGTTGATGAAATAATTGGCTAGCCCAGCATTGATATAGGTCCAAGTATGGCCGTTGTCCGTGCTGCGTCTAATCACGCTTCCCTTGCTGATGTACAGCACATTGGAATCGCTCGGGGCGATCGCGATTTCGTCGAAGTTGCCGCTCAGAAAACCAGCCATCATTTGCCAATGGTCGCCGTTGTCGTTGCTTTTGTAGATCGTATCGTAGGCAATGAAAATGGTGTTTTCGTTGCTCGGATCAATCACCGAAGGTGTGACCCAACTGCCATCGGTGCCTGCTGAGACATCATTCGCGTTTTGTCCGGCATCCATGGTGCGTTGCAGATTTCCAAATTGAATCGTCCCAAACCAAGTCTCAGGATTGTTGTAGTCAAAATGGGCCTGCATGCCATCGGCGCCGATCCATTCGTGCCAAACGCCGTCTTGCATCACACTCGTGCCGTTGTCTTGCGATCCGCCCACAACATCCTCGGCATCCATGGCGCTGCATCCGATCCGGTAAAATTCCTTGACACCGACACCTTGGTTGATGATGGACCAAGTCTGCCCATTGTCGCTGCTGTAGCTCAAAAAGCCGTCGGTTCCTGCAAAAATGCGATTTCCCCAAGTCCGGAATACGCGCATATCGGCATGGATATAGTTGGTGCCAAAGAAGTTGATCCAATCGGAATACATGGACCAATTCGCGCCGCCATTCGTGCTTTTGTAGTGGGAGAGGCTTCCGGCATAAATTTCGTCGGCATTCATTCCTGACACCCCCAAAGTCATGATTCCAGAGTTCGTGGGATCTGCGGCAACGAATGTGAAGCTGAGGCCCGCGTCCGTGCTGCGAAAAATCCCCGCACTCGATCCCACGTAGACCGTATTGGGCTGTGCCGGAGTCGTCGCAAGAAACGGGTAACCACTGTTTCCAGGAACGGATTGGTTGGTCCATGTTTGACCGCCATTGGTCGTGCGGCGGAGTTGATTGTAGCTTCCCCAATCAAAAGCGTAGAGGATCTGCGAATTGGTAGGATGCTCCACCATCGTGATCATGTTGCCATTGTAGCACGAAGCCCAAGTGTTGCCACCATCGGTGCTGCGTTGGATGCCGCCGTTGGTCGTCACAAAAAAGGTATCCGCCGTGGCCATGATAAATTGACCTGCGTAGGCTTGTTGCTGCGTATAGCTCAACCCGGTCGAATTCCAGGTTTCGCCGAAGTCCGTGCTTTTGAGCAGGCCGTAGCTGTAACCTGCGGCGTGGCGGGTCAAAATCCAGACTTCGTTGCGGCGGTCAGGATGCACTTCAATGTCTACAACGCCCATGGCGGGCAATTCTTGCGTCGTCGAATGCCAGTTGGCACCGCCATCCACTGTTTTCCAAAATCCGCCGCTTCTTGAGCCGAGGTAAACAGTGTCGGCCGTCACGGCGCCACCCCAGACTGCTTCGATGCGGCCAAGACCGGCTGCCCAGCTCGGTGGCAAGATGTTGGTGGCATCAAACGGCCCGCGGAAAGTCCAGCTTCCGACGATTCCAGCCGCTTTGACGGTGGGTTGCGTCGCCTTGAAATTGCCATATTCCTGCACTGCAATGCGTGCATCAAATGAGGACCGTTCACCCGACGGGTAAAATCGCCGTTCAAATTCGTAGCGCCAGCGTTGGTAACCTTTCCATCCCGTACCAGGTCCGGTTCCATTCGCCGCAAACCACGCATCCGCCTCTTGGATCAAGTCGTTGACATTGACATTGGGGTCGTAGTATTTTTGTTTGAATGGCTGCGAAAGGGCCAACAAGGGAATCCCAACCAACAAAGTCAGAAAAATCCGGCGCAACAGTGATTTCATACCTTCGATCGAATAAGCACGAAAGTTAAGGCCAATGCTGCCACCCCGCAAAACCAATGGGCTGATGCGAGACGTTTCGGGGTTATTCTGGGTCAATCGATCTGCACATGCACATGGTCGTCGTGCCGCGCAGCCTTGCAACCATGAAATCGGATCTTCGGCGAATTCAAATTCAACCTCGTCTTCAAATGCGGTTCGATAAAAACTTTGCTGATGGCAGGCTGGGCAGCGAACAATTCGACCATGGTTTGCGTGCGTTTCTCATCAAGCGGGTAGGCATCCTTGCGTCCTTGTGGAACGAAGTTCCCCATGATGCTGTATTGCCATTGACCTTGGGCGGCGCAGATTTCGGGTTGGTTGCGTTCATTTTGTTTTGGCGAGTCGTACACCCCGTATCCCAACCATGACGGACTGCCCGACCTGGGCTTGCCTTCTAGGTCCGTGTAAAGGAATGCGAGGTCCAGCTTTTTGCCGTCGTTGTGGCTCAAGTGTGGCAGCAGCGGGAATCCATCAAAGAAGGGAAAATTGGCATCGAGGTAATACAAATGCGTACCGGGATGCCGGGTTTCGAGGGCTTGGGCAACTTCGAATGCTGCATCCCACAAAGCGGGCCGCACGTAATGGCGATTGAGCAAGACAGTATACCAACGCAGCGGATGCAAAGCGCCATCGCCCCAAATCGGCAAAGGAACCCGTCCCAAAGGCCTTGCAAGCACAGGGACAATCAGCAGGCAAAAGACAAGGTAAATCGCAATTCCGTAGGCCATCCGCGCCAATCGCCGTTTCCAAGGATGGACGATCCGACGCCGGATCCATCCGCTGGAAAATCGGGCAATCAGGTAAGGCAGGCCACCCACTTGGGTGAATACCGTCAGTGCAGCCGTCCAGAGGACAATGCCAGTGATTTGGAGGACTTTGCGAAGGACGGGGTGCATTGAGCAGAAAATTACACCGAATCCGGAACTCTGTGGAGATCCTGAAACAACAAAAATCTCTTCGTCTCCTTCGTGGCTAAACCGAAGGCACTACCTTTGCCCCATGCTGGAAAAACTCAAATCCCTCGAAGCCCAAGCGCGTGTCCTCGATCCCGACGCAGGCGCCCGGGAAACGTTTCGTGATGCGGCTGTCGCACACGGCGAACAATTCCTCGAAAAGATGGACGGCCTGCCGGCCTATCTTTTGACCGCTGACAAGGGCGCGGCCCTGCTCGATTCCCCGATTGGCGAAGCTGGCATTTCGATGGAAGAGGCCTTGGACTTGCTGGCCTACAATGTCGATCGCCCAGGACTGAACCCCGCAAGCGGGGGCCATTTGGGCTATATTCCGGGCGGAGGCCTGTATTTGAGTGCGCTCGGCGACATGCTGGCCGACATCACCAACCGATATTCGGGCGTGTTTTTTGCGAATCCGGGTGCGGTGCGCATGGAAAACATGCTCGTGCGCTGGATGGCCGAGGCCATTGGCTATCCGACGACGGCATCGGGGACGCTGCTCAGTGGCGGTTCGCTCGCCAACCTCGCCTGCATCGTGACAGCGCGCGACGCGATGGGCATCCGCAGCTCAGAAGTCGAGCGCAGCGTGATCTACCTCACCGAGCAAGTTCACCATTGTGTCACCAAGGCCATCCGGATTGCGGGTCTCGCGGAGGCGCAGATTCGCTACGTGCCCATGGACGCGCAGTACCGCATGGATGTAGGCGCCTTGCGCGCGCTCGTGCAAGCCGACCAAGGTATTGGTCTGCGGCCATTTATGGTCGTGGCAAGTACGGGCACGACCGACACGGGCGCGGTCGATCCGGCAGACTTGATCGCCGACGTCACCGAGCAATACAAAATGTGGCTGCACATCGATGCTGCCTACGGTGGCTTCTTCATCCTGACCGACGAAGGCAAGCATGTGATCAAAGGCCTCGAACGCAGCGACAGCATCGTCATGGACCCGCATAAAGGCTTGTTTTTGCCCTACGGCACGGGCGCGGCCTTGGTCAAGGACGGTGCGCGATTGGCGGCATCGCATTATTATACTGCCAATTACCTCCAAGACTCGCTGACCTCCACGGACGAAAGCAGTCCGGCGGATCTCAGCCCCGAATTGACCCGCCATTTCCGCGGCTTGCGGATGTGGTTGCCAATCAAAGTGCATGGGTTGGCACCGTTTCGGGCTTGCATCGCCGAAAAAATCTGGTTGGCCAGGTATTTTTGGGATCAACTTCCGACCATTCCCAACATGGAACGCGGCCCTTATCCGGACCTTTCGGTGGTGCTGTACCGCTATGTGCCGGAAGATGGCGATGCCAATGCCTTCAACGAATTGCTTGTAAAACGGCTTCATGAAGATGGCCGTGTCTTTTTGTCATCCACCAAAATCGAAGGAAAGTTCTACCTGCGTTTGGCCTGCCTGTCATTTCGCAGCCACCTGCACACCATCGAATTGGCGTTGACGATGCTGCGCGAGAACATTGCCAAGGTCAGGATCGAACGGGGCTTGGATTGAATTGCCACCGGGGTTACAGACCAAAAGCGCAATTCAACGTATCTTTGGGCAAGCTGCCTTCATTCGGCGAAATATGAAATCAATGTTTCTCTTCTGCTTCGTTTTGCTCGGCATGGCCTTCATGGCAGATGCCCAAGGCACCGACAAGGCTTTTCAGGCCAAGTTGAAGTCGCTGTACAATGGCACGATCACTACGGTCGAACCGTCGCAGCTCGCAAAATACATCGACGGCAACCAAGCCCCGATCCTGCTCGATACCCGTTCGCCCCGCGAATATGAAGTGAGCCACATCGCCAATGCACGTTTTGTGGACTACAAAAATTTCTCCGAATCGGATGTCGCGAGTTTGGACCGCAACAAACCTGTGGTGGTCTATTGCACAGTGGGTTACCGCAGCGAGCGCATCGGGGAACAGCTCAAGGAAATGGGCTTCAAAACCGTGTTTAACCTTTACGGCGGCATCTTCGAATGGGTGAATCAAGGTCACAAAGTGGTCGATGCCAAAGGAAACCAAACCTTTATGGTGCACGCCTATTCGGAAGACTGGGGAAAATGGCTCAAAAAAGGCGTCAAAATCTACGAATGACCCTCATTTTTGCCCTTTTCAATTGCGTTCACGATTGATCCACAATTTTCCATTTTTAATTATCCATTCTCCATTAAAATGTGCGGATTCGGAACAGATTGGATCAAGGCTGCAGCTGAAAATGCTGCCTCTCAAGACGAGGAAACGCATGTTTTGGACAATGCATTGATCATATTTGCCAAAAATCCTGTTTTGGGGAAGGTCAAGACCCGCCTTGCCAAGACCATTGGAGATGCGGCCGCCTTTGATGCCTATCAGGAAATGTTGGCCCATGTGCGGAATGTGGCGATGCAGGTGGATTGTCACCGAATCGTTTTCTATTCCGATTTTGTAGACGAGGGCGATGCTTGGAGCCGCCCTGTATTTTCAAAGGACGTCCAAACAGGCGCAGACATTGGCGAAAAGATGCACAACGCCCTCGCCTCCACACTGGCAAAGGGTTTTTCAAAAGTCGTCCTGGTTGGATGCGATTTGCTGGACCTGCAAGTACAACACCTGAAGCAGGCTTTCCGCAGTTTGGAATTCCATGATATCGTGATCGGTCCGGCCGACGATGGTGGGTATTATCTCATTGGCATGAAGGCGCCGGACCCATCGCTGTTTTTCGACAAATCCTGGAGCCATGCCAAAGTTTTGACAAATACGCTGGCCGACATCCAAAAACAAGGCAAATCGGTGCAATTGGTCGCGCAGTTGAGCGACATTGACGACGAAAATGACTGGGATGCTGCGCTGGAAAGACAACGGTTGCGCCTCGCCAAGACCTGAACATCCTTTTGAAGGGTGATTTTTTTTCTTCGAATTTGAGCGATAGAAGCGGTTTTTGATTTGCGGCCACCTATACATGGCCTTTACATTGCCCGATTTATCCCGAAAAAGCCCCAAATTTGAAAATGACTGGCACGGGGTTTGGAAAAGGAACCCAAACACTTTAATCCCTCAGTTTGAAAAATAGCACAGTTATGAAAAAGATTCTCCTCGCAACCTTTGCCCTGCTTTTGTGTGTGAAGGTTTTTGGTCAAACGGCAAACGCCATCCTCTTTACAGAAAATGGCGAACGTTTTTATGCCATCCTCAACGGCATTCGCATGAACGAAGAGCCCGTCACCAACCTCAAGGTTCAAGATCTCAACCAACCCAATTACACGCTCAAGGTGATTTTTGAAAACAAAACCCTTGGCGAGATGAACAAAACCCTGTACGTCGAGACAGGAACCGAGGTGGTATATGCCATCAAGCTCGACAACAAGGGCAAGTACAAGCTTGGCTTGCGCAGCCAAGTGCCGATCGCCCAAGCCGCACCCGTCGCGCCGCAGCAGCAAATCGTGTACTGGGGTGCTCCCGTCAATACGACGCCAGTGGTCACCAATACGACCCCCGTTGTCACCAATACCGTTCCGGTAACCGGCACCACCACGACCGTCGTCGAGCAGACTACCATGACCACCACTACGGGTACCGGCATGAATACCAACGTGAGCTCCGGCGGCGAAAACGTTTCCATGAATGTCAATACCGATGGATTCGGCCTCAACATCAATGTGAATGCGGGTGGCACCGGCACCACGACGACTGGCAGTAGCGGCGTTGTGGGCACGACCACCACCACGACCACCACCACGACCACTACGGGCGCAAGCACGGGCGTAGTCACCACGCAGCCGGTTGTTGCACAGCCAGTATATGCTGCGCCTTGCACCGAAATGATGGGTTCCGACTTTGAAAAGGCCAAGGCCTCCATCAAGTCCAAATCCTTCGAAGACAGTAAGATGACCTTGGCCAAGCAGATCACGAGCAAAAATTGCTTGAGTGCTGCCCAAGTCAAGTCGATGATGGAGCTTTTTACCTTTGAAGCCTCCAAACTCGATTACGCAAAGTATGCCTACGACTTTTGCTGGGAAAAGAACAACTATTACCAAGTCAACGATGCATTTGAGTTTGAAAGCTCCATCGAAGAATTGGATGCCTACATCGGCCAACGTTGATACTGAATGAATGAAAAGGCTTCGGGCTTTCTGGGTCCGAAGCTTTTTCATTTGTCAAACTTTCAAAATGCCTTAGATTTGCTTGCAATGCGTAAAACGGATGGAATGCGGCGAGTTTGGGTGGTGGTTTGGGGGATGTTGATCTTCCTCATAGGAGGAGCCGGGTTTGTCAAAGCTGAAAAAATTGGCGGCTTGTGTTTGGTGAGTCCGCCCAACAAGGTCGACGGCAAATGGGTCACACCCGTGAAGCAATTGAACGCCGGCTGGGTTGCGGTCATGCCTTATGCATTTGGGCAAGCCAATTCGTCAAGTCTGCGCTACAATGCCCCAAGCCAATGGTGGGGGGAGCAATTTGAAGGCATCCAGACCATCGTGCAACATGCTAAATCTCAGGGTCTCAAGGTAATGCTCAAGCCAATGGTTTGGGTACAAGGCAGTTGGGCAGGCGGCTTTGACCTCGAGTCAGAGGTGGAATGGAAAAAGTGGGAAGCCAACTATCGCACCTATACGCTGGCCGTCGCCAAGATCGCCGTTGCGGAAAAGGTGGAAATGATTTGCCTTGGAACCGAACTCAAAGTTGCCGTGCGCAAGCGTGCAAAGTTTTTCCGCAGTCTGATCGATGAATTGCGGGGCATTTATACTGGCAAGCTTACTTATGCCGCCAATTGGGACGATTATCTGATCGTCAATCTCTGGGACAAGCTGGATTATATCGGGATTGACGCCTATTTTCCGCTTTCACCCACGGAGTCGCCCACGGTGCAAGAATTGAAATTGGCCTGGATCGATCCGATTCGCAAGATCAGTCAAGTCTATAAATACTACAAAAAGCCGATTCTTTTCACTGAGTTTGGCTACCGCAGCATCGACCAATGCTGCTGGCAGCAATGGCTCCGCGAAAACTTGCCGCACGATGCCTATGTGAATCTCCAGAATCAGGAGAATGCCTACAAAGCTTTTTTTGAAAGTTTCTGGCATCAGCCTTGGTTTGCAGGAGTGTTCTTTTGGCAATGGTACATCCACCATCCGGCAGCCGGGGGGATTAAAAATTCGGATTTTACCCCCCAAAACAAGCCTGCCGCCAATCTCGTTGCGAATTGGTTTGGTAAGCAACAGTCCCTCTAAAAGAAGATTGGTTTCCATTTACCTCAAGGCTTATCTTTGAGGGATCAACGTTATCGATCTAAAGCAATAGAAGTATGCAAAAAACAATTCTACATAAACTCCTTGTGCTCACGCTTCCACTCATTTTCCTTGGAAATATATCCAGGGCACAATGTATTGATTGCGGAACAGGTCTAGACGGTGCATTTTCCGCCACGAGCAATACCACGATTGCCGGTGGACAGCACAATTTCACAACATTTTCGATTTCTCCCGGTGTGGTGGTGCGCGTGACAGGTAGCCAACCCCTTGAAATTAAGGCCACGGGGGCTGTAGTCATCGAAGGAACGCTTGATGTGAGCGGATTGGCTGGTGCAGATGGCGTCACCTATACGGCCGGCGGAGCAGGTGCTTTGGGAGTTGCCGGCGGTGGAAATGGTGGAGGTGGTTCATTTGATGTCAATAACGGACCAATTGCAGCGACTGCGGGAACTGGAACGGGTGCCGGTGGCGACGGATTGGGTTGGTCTGGCGGCGGCGGCGCAGGATATGCCTTTTTGGGCGGAAGTTCCGGCGGTGTTGGCGGGATTGGTGGTTCGATTTACGGTGCGCCCAATCTGGCAGGATTGACTTCCGGTTCTGGCGGCGGCGGCGGCTCCGGGGGCTACAACTGCGGCGCCGGTGGCGGCGGCGCTGGCGGCGGATTTGTGTCGATCTTGAGCTGCATTTCGATTTCGGTGTCAGGAACGATTACTGCAAATGGCGGCAATGGCGGTTCTGATGGAACGGGTAACTGCGGCGGCGGTGGCGGCGGATCGGGTGGCAGCATCTGGCTTGCAGCTCCACAGGTAACCAACAATGGTACGCTCACAGCCGCAGGTGGCGTCGGTGGGGCATCCGCAGTTTCGGGATCGCCTTACTTCGGTGCTGGAGGTGCAGGTTCAGTTGGCCGCATTCGCATTGATTCTCCTGCACTTTCAGGGGCTGGTGTAGTCAGTCCGGCAGTTGGTTTTTCGGGTGCATTCGGCGTGCCAGTGGATATTTCAGCCATCATTGCCACAGACGCAACTTGTTTCGGAGCAAATGACGGCTCAGCTGCCGCAACGGTATCTGGTGGAACGGGTGCCGTAACATTTGCATGGAGTCCTGCAGGTGGATCAGCCGCCACAGCGACCGGACTTGCGCCTGGCTGTTATGCATTGAATGTGACCGACTCCCTGGGTTGCACGGATACTGACAGCATCTGCATCACGGAGCCCAGCCCATTGGCGCTTTCAGTATCGCATTCGGATCAGCCCTGTAACGGCAATTGTGTTGCAACTGCCCAAGTGCTCGCCTCTGGCGGAAGTCCCGGATATACCTATGCATGGAGCAACGGGGACACAGCGAGTTCCATCGGCAACCTCTGTCCAGGTGTCTTTGAGGTGGTCGTGGCCGATTCCAATGGATGTGCCGACACAGCAACCGTAACGATTACCGAACCCACTGCCATCGTTTTGAGTGAAACACATACCAACGCCAGCTTTGGCAACAATGATGGTTCCGGCACGGTAACCGCCTCTGGCGGCACACCCGGCTACACTTACCTGTGGACGCCAGGCGGGTTTACGACGGCTAGCGCATCGAGCTTGGCCCCTGGGAACTATGCTGTCGTTGTGACAGATTCCAATGGTTGTTCAGACAGTATTTTGGTCGTGATCAGCGAATTGGTCGGTCTTCAGTCGGCGACGGGGATTCAGGTTTCGCTTTTCCCGAATCCGGCTACCGATGTTGTGAAACTTTCCGTCGAATTGCAATCCGAAAGTGAAATTTTGGTGCAATGGTTTGATTTGCAAGGGAGGCTGATTTCAGAATCCCTGTCATCCGCCACCCGCTCCATGGAGCAAGCGATCGACATCAGCGGTTTCTCTGTGGGAGTTTATCACTGCCGCATTTCGGCAGAAGGTCAAGTTTTGACCCGGAATTTGGTCGTCAGATAAGCGTTGTTTTTGAATTTTCGGCGCACAAGGCTCAGGTTTTGTGCGCCGATTTTTTTGTCATGCCCTAGAAAAAAACAGGGCGGTCCTGTAGGAGGACCGCCCTGCCATCAATCAACAAACTTAGATCTTTGAACCGTCGAGAGGGTAAATCTTATTGGGTCGGGATTCTGCCTCTAAACCAACTGCACATGGATTGGAAATCCTAATTGCAAAGCTCAAACCGTCTGTTTTCTTGAAACTTGGATTTAACTAAAACAAAATACAAAGAACGACTAAACACTTAGTATAGGTAGTATGAGAAATCAACCAAGCCAAAGGTAAAGGGGGCCGCATAGGTGGCAATGGAAAAAATCCGCAAAAGGTAACGCAGGTTTGCAGCCATGGCCTTCCCAAAGAAGGATGTTTTTCCGTCCGCTGGGCCCGAAAATACAACGGGCATGCCGTCAAGCACGCCCGTTGCCAGGAAACTTTAGCTTTTTTGGAGGCTGCCGCGTTGGGTGAGCCGCCGGCAAAACCATTGTTTACCAGAGTTTTTTGGCCAATATTCTGCCTGGCATCCACAAAAGCGGATTACCGGGATCAGAACACTGCCGAGCGCATTGACAAAATTCTAATTGCAATCAAATAAGGGATTGCCGATCAAATCGAGATGGAAAAATCAGAAGAAAGGTAACGCAGCGCACTTGAAAAAATCCGTACTTTCACCCTTAGAATCGAAAATCAAGACAATGTTGCAACAGAAATCGCTCGATTTTTTGTCAGAACTACGCGGTCACAACGACCGCGAGTGGTTTGACGCCAACCGGAAATGGTATGAGTCTACCAAAAAGGATGTCGAGCAGCTCGTCAATCAATTGATTTCCGGCCTCGCGGAGATCGATAAAAATCTGCAGGGATTGGAAGCCAAATCGGCCATGTTCCGGATTTTCAAAGATGTACGATTCTCCAAGGACAAAAGCCCTTACAAGACCAATTTGGGTGCTTGGATGGCCGGAGGCGGAAAAAATTCAATGCAGGCCGGATTTTATCTGCACGTGGAGCCCGGAGGGAATTCATTTCTTGCCGGGGGTAGCTATATGCCGCCTGCCAATGTCTTGAAAGCCATCCGCGATGCCATCGACTACGATCACGAAGGGCTGCGGGACATCCTCGCAGTACCCGCATTTGTCAAGACTTTCGGCAAATTGGAGGGAGAAACACTGCGCACAGCGCCAAAGGGTTATGACAAGGACCATCCCGCAATTGACCTCCTGCGCCACAAAAGTCTGGTGGTTAGTCACAAAATCAGTGACCAAGAATTGATTTCGGCTAACTTTGTAAAGCGTGCACTTGGGGTTTACAGAGAGATGTTTCCGCTGATCGAATTTTTGAATCGTGCCATCGCCGAGGCGCAACCGGAATAAAATCGGGTTCGCTGGATCTTAAACTTGGTTTATAGCTTGCTCATGTTCAAGAAAAAGGCCGCATTCTTCAAGGCATTTTTGAAAAAGGGAAATCGAAATGGTTCGGTAATGCCGAGTTCCATTTTCCTTTGTAGAAAGATGATCTCCACCATCGATTTCACGCAAGCCAAATGCATTGTTGAGTTGGGCGCCGGGGAAGGTGTAATTACGCGGGAAATCGTCAAAAAGCTTGGCCCAGACACGCAGTTGTTCGTTTTTGAAATGAATACGGAATTCGTAGAGCAATTTTTGAAGTTTGACGATCCCCGCATCCATGTCATCGCAGACTCGGCCGAATTTCTAGGCAAGTACCTTTCTGAGAAGGGTATCGACAAGGTTGATTATATCATTTCTTCCCTGCCTTTGACCATTTTCCCACCCGAATTGAAGGAAAAAATCCTGAGTGAATCAATGCGCGTGCTACGTCAAAAGGGGGTGTATATGCAATATTTTTATTCGACGATCGTCGGCAAGTACTTGAGAACCAAGTTTCGCAACGTACGCATGGCCTACGTTCCTTTGAATATCCCGCCGGCATTTGTTTATACCTGCCAGAATTAGGGGCCCTGTAAATTGTCGAAGGGTCTCGCATCAACAAAAATGCCCGTTCATCTTTTTGAACGGGCATTTTTGTTGGCGTAAAATCACGCTTACAGGGAAGCCATTGCGGTTTTGAGCTCCTCCTCCGAAATCTTGTTGAGATTCATGTTGGCTACGCTGCCAGCTTTGGTAGTGACATTGACGGTGTTCATGTAGGCACCGTCGCCGATGCTGTAGCCAATGGCAACGACCTTCGCCTTCATTCCTGTTGGGATATTGGCAAATGTGTATTGCCCGTTTGCGGTCATCTGTCCTTCAATGACGGAGTTGATGTCCTCAAAAACCAAGAATGCCTTGGCCTTGCCTTCGAGGTTCTTGTTGCTCACGCTTGCCATGACATTGACGCGCTCGCTTTTTTCATTGTAAAATTTGTCGCAGTTGATCCAGCCCAATTCAGTGACTGCGAATGCATTCTTGGCAAAATTCTGGGCTTTCTCCTTTTCCATGTACTCCTCGATGGCTGCCAATACCTGCGGATTGTTGAACGCATCGGCGTTTCCTGCCAAAGAGGCAAACATGTTTTCGCCCGGATCACCGTTTGGAATGATGCGGGGGTCGACATTTACAAATAGCCGATCGCGTGGCGCAGTGAGCAATGAGAGGTCAAATTGCAGCGTCTGGGCGATTTCCTCAAGTGCCAAGCGATAGCAGGGGTTTTTACCTGTCAACGTTTTTGCGCTCGTAACGCGACCCGATTCATCCGTCTTCATTTCGACATAGATGGCGTCGTTGCCCACACAACGATAGCCGGTTTGCAACATAGCGCTCATGTAGCCGGCAACACTATGATTGCCATCCGCAAACTGCATCGTGGTGGGGTTGACCTTGCCATAGTCAAGGAATAGGGGCATCGCAAGATCCTTCCCAAGGTCCATTTTGGACATCGGGCGGGTTTTGCTGCCGGGTGCCTCGGCCATTGGAACCCAGTTCATGGTGCCAGCGACGTCATATTGCCCCTTGAAGAGTTGCATGTCGGGGATATAACCACCGGGAAAGTTTACCAACACCGATTTTCCGGGCGCGAGCTTTACCTTTTTGCCTTCGGCCAAGGCCTCGATATGGATCACGCCGCCCGATACGAGCATGCGGCCGTTGCTTTGTGTAGGTAAGTTGCTCAAGATCAACTCTTGCTTGTTGGCAACCTCTGTGAGCAAAATTTCCACTTCGCCTGTCACGGGGGTCCCGTCTGCATGTACAAAAGCATCCGATGGAATCAGCAACTCCGTGCCTTCCTCTCCGATCAGAACCAGCGGACGGTGGGGTTGCTGAAAGTGATGCGTCTCTGGCGAACGGGTTTTCTCAAGCAACCGCAAGCATTCGTTTTCACGGTCTTGCTGCTTTTGGCCATCGTCCACACCACCACTTGCGGCTTGTGAACCGGGGGGTTGTGCCCAAATCGAAACTGCGACCAGCATAAACAGGCACGAAAAACCTGTCATTCGAAGTCCTTGAGGTAACCAAGCGTTGAAATTTTTCATGAGCGATGGCATTTTACAAACATTGTGAGCTCGGCTGGAAGCAACCAGCATGGACACATAACGCATTCTCCGTCGATAAATTGTGCGTAGTTGAAATTAAATCAATCGATTCGAAGTTACAAGGTCTCTAGCGAATCCATGGATCAAAATGCGGACTTTGTGACATGGTTTGTCCACCTGACGCATCACAGCGCTTCCAGTTTTTGTACGAGTTCCTGTTCGCTGACGCGCTGCATTTCCAATTTGCCGGCTTTCCCTTGTTCGGTTTGGACTCCTAGTTGGCCAAATGAAATGCCGGTGGCAGGATTGGAGGAAAGCGCAATGATTTTTGCGGACATACCTTTGGGAACACGGATGAATTCTGCTTTTCCGTTGGATCCACTTTTGCAAGGCAGGACTGCCCTCAAGGAATCAAACAGCAAGAAAACCGATGTCCCGGGCGGTGCCCCGACGATGGTTGCCTCGATATCTACAAAGTCACTGTTGCGAACGAAGGCATCACAGTTGATCCAGCCAAGATCGGTCGCATGCATCGCATCTCGTGCAAAGTTGCGAATCCGTGTTTCCTCGATTCGTCTTGCCTGTGTCTGATTCAATTGCCGAACCGCATTTCTTGTCGTTTCGTCGAGTTGGATGGAAGGATTGTCGGCCATCGACACAAAAGAAGTTTCATTCTGACCGCCCTTCGAAGGTAGTTTGATGTTCAACTGCACGGTCACCGCCCGGTGCCCATCGATACTTGTCCAAGGCATTCGTGACACAATCTCCACCACTGCCTTCTGAAAGCAGGGTTCGTCGGCCCCGGTTACCTGAATCCGTGTCGGTTTGCCTTGACGACTGAATTCGATACGGACGTCCAATCTTTCGCTGCCGACACAGGGATATTGTTCCTTCAGCATTTTGAGAATGTACTGCGAAGCGAAAGTTCGGGTCTTGGAAAAGCGTTGATTTTGGTTGTCGATGGTTCCCATTTCGGTCATGGGCGTGATCTTGGCGAGCAAGTCAGCATCGTCATAGGTAAAGCGATCATCATAGGCAGGGGCTCCCTTGCCGAAATCCCCGGATTTTTGATTCGTGCGGAATTCAAAACTGTTGTTAGTGTTGGCAGGAGCGCCGGGTGCCACCATCGGGACCCAGTTCATTGCCCCGCTTGTGTCTTGAACGCCTCCAAACAAGATCATATTGGGGTCTTTTTCTTCGAATTGCAGTTCGATGGTCTTGCCAGGGGCCAATTTGAGCGGCTTGCCTTCGGAGGTGGCTTCCAAATAGACAACACCGCCGGAGTACAGGGGCTTTCCGTCGGACACGGTCGGTAGGTTACCCAAAATCAGACCAGCCTTGGTGTTGATTTCTGTCATCGTAAATTCGATGGGGCCGGTGACTGGACTCCCGTTTTCGTGCACAAACGCCGTAGCATCTACCATGGCCACGGTTCCTGATTTGCCATTGACAAACTCGGTCTTTGCGTTTGGGATGATCGCTTTAGTGGTTGCGGGAGCGAATTTGGCCGCGGAAGCAAGTGCCTGGAAAGAGGCTTTTTGCCCAATTTCAGCATCTTCGCCATCCCCCAATCTTTGAGAAGTTTGGCCGAATGCGGTGATCGAACAGGCTGCCAAGATAAGAACGGCAACGGCATGAAAGCACGTCATTCGCAGCATGTTCCAATCGGGGTATTGAAGTTTTTTGTGCATGATGAAGGCGAATTGGCGTAGAATGGAAGTGTAAGACAACCAAGGGGATGGCCCCTGAGCCGTAAAATGGAGAACAAAACCAGGTAACAAGTCCGAGGGCCCCGTAGGATCCTTTGTTAATTGCTGTCAGTATCCGGCACGGGCGGAGGTGCGTCAGCGGGAGCATTGGGGTCCTTTGCAGGGCCGCCACCGGGACCATAAAGCTGCTTCAGGCTTTCAAGGTTTTTCCTTTCCTCGGGATACATGCGCACAAGCCATATATACTTCTGCCGTTTGATCAGCTCCCGAATCATGATTTCCTTGGTTTCTTCTTTGGAAAGCTTGTGATAGTTGAGCTTCGCTTCACCTTTTTCATTCCGGCCCAGTCCTTGGATGGTCGAGACCACGATCCGGATAGGATAGTATGTGCCCTTTTTTACCACATAATCCTCTACCACGGCCAATCCCTTGGTGGTTTCCACGACATTACCCTGTGTGACACCGCTGTAGCGGTTCTCAAGTTTGCAGTAAAGACGGTGACGCGTGAATTGGAACTTGATCTCCTTGCCGATTTTTTCCATCGCTGTCGTATGGTCGCGCATGTTCGGGTCGCAAGGAATCTTGACTTTGTTCAAATCCGCATGCCGCATCCGCAACTCGGTACACGACAAACCCGACATATCCTTGTGCTTGATGACAATTTGAGGATAACACTTCATGCTCAAATCTTGATGTGTAATCCTTACCGCCGGCTTGTAACAAACTGTGCTCAAGCTTTTGTGGCTCACTTTGTAGCGCGGCAAACAAGCAGAGGACAGGTTCTGGTGCTTGACCTTGGGTGTTGGATAACATTTGGACTGGACATCCATATGTTTGACACGCGTGCGTTGGTAGCAATTATTGCTCAGGTCTTTGTGATTGACATTCAATCGGGGATAACAAACCTGCGCGAGGTCCTTGTGGCGCATCCGAATTCTCGGATAACAAGCTTGGTTCAGGCCATGGGTGCTGAATTTTTTCCGGTCCTCACGGAGCTGTTTCTGGGCAAGATTTCCAAATGGATTCCGCGCATCATTCAGGTTCTTGTGGCGAATGCCAATGGTCGGAGGATAGTAGCGATTGAGGCTCCGGTGCCTGGAGTCGATCAATGGGGGACGCATGAGATTGAGCGAACGGTGCCTTGCATTGGCAACAGGCTGCCGCTTTTGGTTCAGGTACTGATGTCTCGATGCGACGTTTGGAGGGTAGAAGCGGTTCAGGTTACGGTGTCTGGCGTTGGCAACGGGCTGTCGCTTCTGGTTTAAATACTGATGTCTGGATGCCACGGATGGCGGGTAGAAGCGATTCAGATTGCGATGTCTGGCATTGGCGACGGGCTGACGCTTCTGGTTTAAATACTGATGCCTGCCGGCCACCACTGGCGGGCGGTAGCGATTCAGGTTTTGGTGGCGCGCACTCGCCACGTTTTGACGGTAGAGATTGAGGTTCCGGTGGTTGGCCCGCGCTGTGCGCTGCGTGTACCGATTCGTGTTGGGATGCCTTGGATTCGCCACGCGTTGCGTGTAGCGGTTGAGGTTTTGGTGCGCAGGCCTACGCGGTCCGCGCATCGTGTAATTGCTCAAGCTCCGGTGGCGTGCCTGACTTGCGCGCTGACTGTATCGACTCAGATTCTGGTGTGTATTCCTGCTGGGTTGCCTTTGGGTATAGCGGCTGAGGCTCCGGTGGGCGGTGCGCTGCGAGCGTTGACTGTACCGGCTCAGATTTTTGTGCCTGCGGCGAGGATCCTGTTGCGCATACCTGCTCAAGTTGCGGTGGGCGCGCGGACTTGCTTGTTGTTGCTGTGCGCGTCTACTCAGATTTTGATGGCTGCGACGTCCAGGGTTTTGTTGGGCATAACGGTTGATGTTCCGATGGTTGCGTGCGGTCGCTTGTTGTTGCTGCGTGCGGCGGCTGAGATTTTGGTGGCTACGCGCAGAGGCCTGCTGTTGCCGCGAGCGTCTGCTCAAGTTTTGATGACCGCGTTGGGCGGCCTGCTGTTGTCTCGACTTGGTGCTCAATGAGGCATGGCTACGGCTGCGCGTACCCTGTTGCATACGCTTTTGGCTCAGCGAGTTGTGTGAAACGCTGCGACCTCCTTGATGCGGACTGCGGCGCTGACTAAGGTTCTGGTGGCGACGTGGGCCAGACGCAGCACTGCGGTAGGACCGTTGACTGAGCGAGCGGTGACGTGGATTGCGCTGGGCTTGCACCCTTTTGCGACTGAGGTCTTTGTGGGTGCGTGATAGATTGCGCTGACGGTAATTGTTGAGGCTTTGCTGCTTGTTGCGCAGCCGGTCGGCGCGTTGTTGACGGCTGTGATTTCCTTGGGGGGTGTAAATACGGGGTTTTTGACGGGCGGATGGATCAATCCGCTGCGCCGTAAGTTCCTTTGGAACTGCCATCGCTGCTGAAATCAGCAGGCAGACAAAGATATATTTGAAAACAGCCTTGATAACCGGCTTCAATAATTACTTGATCTCACTCGTCTTGCGCCAAGATACAACATCCTTTTCAGACCACCAAGGTTTTCCACAAACGGTGTGGATAAAGTTCAAAAAACCACTCTTGCAGCACGCTGAGCGGCTTGGGCCAAGCGTCGTTTTGGTGGCAATGAACTGATGGTTTGGAAGCAAAATATCCCCTCCAACGGTTGATATCCGCAGGAGGGGACATTTGTCAGAAAAATTATTCGCGAATTTCGATCGAGCAAGTTTCCTTGCCAGTGCAAGTGCTGATCAGCTCGCCATTTTTAAAGTATTCAAGTTTACCCCAAAATTCGTGGCATTCGTCGACGCCAGGGTAAAAGTCCACTTCGAAGGTGTCGACGCCAAACGTGTCTTTGGTGACGATGTAAACGTATTGATATAAGAGACCCTTTTGAATCGTTTTTGGGCTTGTGGAGTATTTAAACGGACCAATTTTGCCATCAGAAGGGTCTTCGGAGAGGGCAGCAAATGGGCCCTGAAACCCGTTGGTGCTCAGCATGACTGACACTGCATTAGGGCGCCAGACCGTTTGCGCATAGTTTGCGCCATTGGAGTCCACCAAGTAGGTGGCCTCAAAAAACTGACCGGTTTCCGAGATCGTGATCGTGCCGGATTCCTTGCAACGGTCACATCCTTGCGTGAACAGGATCACGGCAGGAGCGAGCAGCATGAACAAAAACAAAGACTTCAATTTCATAGTCGAATACGTTTTTTGACAGTCAAGTACAGATGCAGCAAAAATCTACTGTAAAGAATGGCCAAAATGCACATTCTCTACCACGATGCCAAATTTTTTGTAGAGGATCCCGTATTTCAATCCCAGGCGTACCTCCACTCTTCGCACCGATTTACCATCACTTCAGGAAACCCAAGAATCACGATTGCTATACAATGATAGTCCAAATTCATGGATTAGTCAACAATCTGAATGAAAAAGTTGGTGTTTTTGTTGGGAATCCTCAATTGTACAACAATGCAAACGGCAAGCCGTTCCACTGTTCATAACGGCCACATCGCCACGCCCGGCAACGCTTAACTTTGTTTTTGGCCTCGACTGGAAGGTGTCTCAAAACCAATTTGTAGAAAATGGATTTCATTGCCCCTGATCTTCAGGCTTATTCAGAGCGATTTACCAGCCCCGAACCCGAAGTGTTGGCGGCCTTGAACCGTGAAACGTGGCTCAAAGTCCCAATGCCCAGAATGCTCTCAGGCCACATTCAGGGACGGATGCTCGCATTCTTTTCAAAAATGCTTCGCCCCCGACGCATCCTGGAAATCGGCACATACACCGGCTATTCTGCCATCTGCCTTGCCGAAGGCTTGTCCTCGGACGGAAAACTCGACACCCTCGACATCAACGCGGACCTGGAAGAAATGGCCCTTCGGTATTTTGAAGCCGCAGGGCTGTCCCAAAGGGTCAAGATGCACATCGGCGATGCCCGGAAACTCATCCCCGATTTGGATGGACCTTACGATTTGGTTTTTATCGATGCCGACAAGGAAAGTTATTGTGACTACCTCGACCTTGTACTGCCCAAAATGAGGGCGGGAGCCGTGATTTTAGCCGACAATGTCCTCTGGAGCGGTAAAGTCCTCGACCCGAAAATCACTGATTTGGAAACCCAAGGACTACGAAACTTCGTACAAAAGGTCGCCTCCCGTGATGATTTGGAATTTGTGCTGTTGCCGGTAAGAGACGGTATCATGGCTGTGATGAAAAAATAAGCGCATGAAAAAAATTCTCACTGCACTTTTTGCAGTATTGCTTTTTGGCAAGGTTTCCGGTTTCAATGAAATTCCGGAAAAGATGGAATACTGCGGAATGGAGCTTGTCATCGACGCAGATGCACGGGCCCTTCTCAGCGAATCCGTAACGAAAATCAAGCGCTACCCGACCTCATTCCAATCCATGGTGGATCGCGGAAATATCTTTTTCCCTTTTGTGGAGGAAGCGCTTTCCCTGCGGGGCGTTCCCGATGACCTCAAGTACATTGTGATCATGGAGAGCGCCTTTGTGGGTGATGCCGTTTCCTCATCCAATGCAGTCGGTTTTTGGCAGTTCAAGGAACAAAGTGGACGGGAATCCGGCTTGGTGATCGATGAATATGTGGACGAACGCAAGCACATTTTTTTGTCGAGTCTCGGCGCCGCAAAGTATTTCTATACCATTGCCCGCTATTTTGACAACTACCTTTTTGCGATCGTCGGCTACAACCGCGGGCCGGTAGGGGCCTTGCCATTTATCGTCAACGATGAACTCGGCAGTAAAAAGGTCAAAATCACCAAAGACACACATTGGTATGCGCTCAAGGCCATCGCGCACAAAATCGCCTACCAAGACGCCATCCACAAAGCTGATCCGCCAATGTGGTTGCAACCGCTGTCGACCAATGGGGAAACGGATGTCAAAAAGCTTGCCGATGCTGCCGGACTGTCCATCGACGATTTCCGCAAATACAATCTTTGGATCAAGGGCGCAAAGCTGCCTGAAGGAAAGTCGTTTATCTACTACGTGCCAAGGCAGGGAAAACAAGATTTGGCGGCCTTGCGTCATGTGCGTGGCAGCGCCGGCAACACCAAACAAATTGGAGGCGGGAATCCTGTCAAGGTGGAGGTGAAACCCAAAGCCAAGCCCGTTGTGGAAACGGAGGCAAGGGATACAAGACGATTCACCTACCTTGAGGCCAATCAAGATCCCCAATTGGGCGCAGAATATGTCCGCGTCAAAAAAGGGGAGAGTCTTGTCGAAATTGCCGTTCGCTACAAGCTGAAGCCCAAAAAGCTCAAGGAACTCAATGGGTTTTCAAACAGCTACCGTCCGCAGGAAGGGGATTTGGTTTACCTCAAAGCCGCAAAGTCGAGGTACTTCCACATTGTGCAACCAGGAGAATCGCTCGAAAAAATTGCTGTTCAATACGCAACTACCGTGGAAAAATTGCGTGACAAGAATCGGATGACAGGCAACAATGTTTTCGCTGGACAAAAACTGAGCCTGAAAAAGAAGGTCGCCAAAGGTTCCAAGCCGACCTTGTTGGCTGCTCCCTCCATCGAAGCGCCCTTGGAAGTGGAGGAAATTACCGAGAAACCTGTCATTGTGCCTGAAAAGAAGGTCGATGTCGTAATTCCCAATTCGGCTGGCTTGCTCGATGATCCGGCTGCTTATCGGTTGGCTGACTTCGAATCCAAATGGGTGACCCATACGGTTGCGCAGAATGAATCCGTCTGGAAAATTGCCAAGAAATATGGTGCATTTGCCGAGGTTGTCAAAAAGGTCAATGGATTGGCCAGCAATGAGGTTAAGCCCGGCACCGAACTCAAAATTCTGCAAGTCTTGGATCGAAAGTAAGCCGGCAGTTGCAGGCTATTTTACGCGCGTGGCCGTGCTCATCCAGCACTTGATCGGATAGCTGTCACCAGACTTCCAGCCTTGGAAGGAAGCCTCCTCGGTGGTCGGGCATTGTTGGAGATAAAGATAGTAGCGCTCATCGGCGACATCGGCATAGCTCGGATCTGATGACTTCAGTGTTTGGCAGAGGTCAATCAAAAGCCAAAACATGGACTTTCGCTCAAATTCGGTCATCACACAAGCATCACTCCCCTCCAGATAGAGGTTCATGAGTTGCACATAGGGTTCGCCCCATCCCGGGAGCAAGTGCATGGCCTCCTGAATATGTGCGCGGGCTTGCCGATATTCCTTTTCTGCGCGGAATGCCATTGCCAACTGCAATTGGTCATGTGCACGCAAGGCCACATTGCTTTCCAATGCAAAAGCTTCCTGCCAAAATTCCCTGCTCTTTTCAAATTTTCGACTGTTAAAAGCCTCGCTTGCGGCAAGCCGGTAAAGCCATGCATTTTTGGAATCCTTCAAAGCCACACCGAGCGCTTTGTCCCATAGGGATTGGGCATCGCATCCCTGGAGGCTGTACAAGATCAAAAACGTTTCGCAACCTTCAGCATTCAGCCTTTCTGTCTCCAGGCCTTCCGCAAAACTCCCGTGCAATTGGTTGCAGTCAGGCATCGAGGAGCGCATTTCCAATCGGATATGGGATTGCACTTTGGCCCACTCTTTTGCCTCTGTTCCCGTGTGGAGCTGTCTCCGCACAATTGTACGGTCAATGACAGCCCAATATTTGGCGGCATTGTTCAGGGTGATCAGGTTGGCTTTGTAATCCCGGGCCAGTGTATGAGCGGCCTCGGTGACAAGGTAGCTTGGTACTGTTTCAGGGGCAGCCGAGATCGCCTCGATGCTCCATCGCAGCACCAGCCTCCCATAAAATTGAGCTTGTGCTTGCGCGAAGAGTGCTTTGCGCAGTAGCCATGGTTGGGGTCCGGAGGGATCATTGGATTGTCCGATGGCGTAGATGCGCAGGAGCGTGTCGGCTTGAGCGCGTGTGCGTGCCGGGACTTGCCGTTCATAGTAGCCGTGCACTTCAGCAGCAACGAGGTAGGTCAGATTGCTGTCCAACTGCCAAAGGTCATGCAGCTTCTGCGGAACGTTGGTTTCGTCGGTCGCGGAACGGATATCTTGGAGGAGCTTCGCTGCGGGCGTTTGAGAATGAAGCCTTGTCGGCAAAGGGAAAAATGCCGTCAAAAGCAGGCCACAAAGAAGATACCATGGATTTCGGAGTGCCACGGTTGCAAAAGTAAGGATTCGCGCCGTGCAATGCCCAAATTGAGCGATATCAGTCGATGCGGCGCTTGATGAACCAGATGTCGTTGAGGTTTACACCCAATCGGAATTGGAAGGTCATTTCCTGCAGCAGGTTGCTTTCCAAGGTCCCACGGCGACTGAGATTGAAGCCGAGATTGATGCGGGAGTAGCTCTGCCCCAGTGGATTGTACAGGCCGATGGGTAGGCCAACGCCTGCCGTGATGCCGATCTCATTGATGGGGTTGCCCGACAAGGTCAGGAAGCTGGAATTGTAAAATCCTCCAAGGCGGTAAGCGACCTTCCGGAAAAACTTCGGGGAAGTCAGCTCAGGGATCCATTCGCCGCCGACGTTTACCCCCATCGAATTGTGGAGGGTATTGGTCTCGTCAAAAAACTTGAATTTTGTCCAATCTTGGAGGGTCACATCCGCACCGATCATCCATTTGTTGGGTTTCGCAAAGGTAAATCCGAATCCCGTTTTGCTCGGCAGTTTGACACTTCCCGTTCCGTCATACAGCGTATCGCGGATGCCACCATTGGTGTATCGGTAGAGCTGTGTGCCTTGCAGGGAAAAACCCGGGTCAAACGTTCCGCCAAGGCGTACCAAGTACCGCTTCGTTTTGATCGAAGTGCTTTCCTTTTTTCCGTCGGCGATGTCCTTGAGCTCTTGGTCCAAGGCTGCGACGCGCTGTGTGATCTTGTCCTGACGCAGCGCCAAACGTGATTGTGCGTCCGTGTTTTCCTTGCGTCGTGTTTTGATTTCGCGCAACAAGTCCTTCCGCTTTTTGTCGAGACGATAGATCTGATCCTGGGATTTTCCGATCTCCTTGGCGTTTTCGCGCTCGTTGGCCATCAACTGCTGCACGCTTGCTTCGAGCGTTTTCTTTTCGGCCTCCAATTCGTCGGCTTTGGCTTGTTTCCCACTTTCCCAAGCATCAATTTTTCCGGATTCTTTTTTCAATGCCTCCAATTCCTTTCCAAGAACGGCATGTTCGGCATTGAGCTCTTTTTTCAGGCCTTCGATTTCTTTTGAGCGCGCCACCTTGGCCTTGATTTTGATCGTGTCGCCATATTGAAGCCCAAATTGCGGGGAAAAGCCTTTGAGGGAGACGTTTTTCTCTGCGGTTCCAGTTTGGATGCTTCCATCGTCATAGTCCGACTCCCATTCGTAGGAATTGGACCCGAATGCATAGCTCAAATTGATGCCTGCCTGTACTCTTCGCAAGAAACGCACACCAAATCCGAAGTAAAGTTGATTCAAGCCCCCTGTTCCGGCGTATTTGGCCGTGAAGGCTTCATACGTGGTGTCGACGAGGATGGAGTCCCGCACCCGCACATCATACCCGAGCGAAGTGTAGGGAGCGATGCCGGCAACGATGCCAAAACCCTTGCGGTTGCTGAAGCCCAACTGCACATTGTGAAAGCCTGATGTACTCAAGCCCTGCTCGTTGATGTTGCTGCTTTGTTTGCTGTAGGTGGCAAATCCATTGAAGTCAAAAGTTGTCAACCGGAGGTCTGCATAGGAGGCTGGATTGAGCCGGTTGATCGAGGATTGGTCATAAGCGCCAATCCCGATGCGTCCCATGCCAAAGTTACGGGTGCCGGAAGTGCTGAAAATGTCACCCAAGCCATAATGCGAGTAAGGCGAAATGGCAACTTGGGAATGGGCTGCTGTGGCCATCCAACTCAAGGTCAATAAAAGCAGCGCAATTCTTTTATGCATGATCTCCAATAAGGGTATTGATGCCGTGTAGCAGCAAATTTGAATCGACAAAGGTGATGTTTTTCAGAAGATTTCCCAAGAATTCAGCGTCACCTCCTGTCAAAAAGACGGAAAGTGGTTGTGTGCTGAGTTGTTGGTACTGTGCGATGAAGCCTTCGATTTCCAAGACAATGCCATGGATCAAGCCCGAGCGCATGCAGGTTTCAGTGGTATCACCCACCCATTGCAGGGGCCCCTCGTGCGGGAGCAACGGGAGCGCGGCGGTATAATCGTAGAGCGCCCGGAAGCGGCTGCGCAATCCCAGCGAAATGGCACCGCCCAAATAGTCGCCGTTTGCATCCACGTAGTCATAAGTGAGGGCTGTCCCGGCATTGACCACCAAAACAGGTCCTTTTCCAGCACGTCGAAACCCTGCAACAGCGGCACAAATCCTGTCCATGCCCAAAGTTTGGGGCGTTTGATAGCGGTTTCCGATCGGCAGCGCGGTTTCCCGGCTGATGACCTTGAGCCGCAACCCGGGTTGCGCGGCAAGCAATATGTCGGTGGCCTTGACCATTTCTGCTTTACCTACGCTCGCCATTCCCAAATATTTTGAATGGCCCGAATACTGTCGCCAGGGTTCGGATGCCAGCACCGCTTGCGGGTAATCCGCATGCGGAAAGGCGGATGCGGCCAAAAGCTGATCCCCTTCGAAATATCCCAGCTTCACGCGGCTGTTGCCGATGTCGACGACGATGTTCAAAGCAGGAATTTGATTTCTTTCACGGCGTAAAAATACAGCTTTCCGCCTTGCTGCACAGCGAGTCTGCCATCGCTGTCCACGCCGACGATATGCACCGTCTGCTGCACGCCTGCGATTTCGACCAGCGTGTCTTCCTGATAGGCATAGAGATGTTGCAGATAGGCATGCTCGATGCCGGCATTTCGACCCGCCCGGATGGCCAGATAACCCGCTTCGATACGCTCCAAAAGCTGGGCAAGGACTTCTTTGCAGTCAAAAGTGAGGCCTTTGATCAATGCGAGCGAGGTGGCATGGCCATGGACGGAAGGGTCAAATGCGGTTTGGTTCACATTCAACCCAATGCCGATGATTGCCGAACGGATGCTGTTTTTGTCCAGACTTGTTTCAATGAGGATGCCCGATATTTTTTGGCGATCCACCAGAAGGTCATTGGGCCATTTGATTTGAACGGTAGACGCGGGAAGCAAGTTCGCGACAGTATCCCGCAGGGCGCAAGTCACAAGTTTGTTGAGCAAGAAAATCTGCCGTGGCGCAAGGAAATGCGGGTAGAGGATCAGCGAAAATGTGAGATTTTGACCGGCCTCCGCAGCCCAAATACTGCCTTGCTGCCCTTTTCCGGCGGTTTGATGCTGTGCCAATACCACCGTGCCCTCGGCAGGACGGTTGTCCAACAAAGCAGCCGCAAAGGCGTTGGTCGAGTCGACTTCGCCCAGTTCCACAAAATTCTTCCCGATGAAAAGCGTATTCAAAGCCAGAACTTCCCTAATTTTGCGGAAAGTTACAGGATTTGAATGAAGGTTAGCACGTTAGTCACAGCCAAACAGCTCGCAGATGCAGTCGTACAAGGATTGCAAGACAAAAAAGCCCTCGATATTGTCGTCATGGACCTTCGCAAGGTGCGCGGTGCCATCACCGATTATTTTGTGATTGCCTCCGGGACATCCGACAAACACGTGCAGGCCCTGGGTGACAGCGTTTGGACATTTTGCAAAGAGCATCTGCAAGACAAGCCGATGAACATTGAAGGCAGGCAGCAAGGCGAATGGGTTTTGCTCGACTATGTCAATGTGGTGGTCCATATTTTCTTGGAAGAGCGCCGGCAGTTTTACGATATCGAAAGCCTCTGGGGCGATGCGCCGACAGAGCATATCAAGCAGGCTTGGTAAGTCTGACAGATTCTGGTTCAAGATTTAGGTAGGTTAAAGTTTGCAAGGCATGCGGAATGTACTTTTTGCAGCGTTTGCCTTTGCGACCTTGTGGCTGTGCTTGAATTTGCATTCCCGGACGGGCTACTTCACCTACAAAAGCGAAATTTTCGGCGACAAAGCAGGGTATTACATTTACCTGCCTGCTACGTTTGTCTTCAAATTTGAGGCAAACCAAGTATCCGACACGCTCTCAGACGCTGTTGGAAATGGGTTTTTGATTCAGAACGGCAAGATTTTCACAAAGTATCCGATCGGGGTTGCCGTGATGCAAGCTCCTTTCTTTTTGGTGACCCATTTTGTGATTGCACCTGCGCTAGGCTATCCTTCGAATGGTTTTTCTCCTCCTTATTTCAAAATGGTCGATGTGGCAGCATGGTTTTACATGTTGCTCGGCTTGTGGATCATGTCCAAGGTTTTGGCGGTCTATTTCAAGCCCAAATTGGTTTGGATCGCCTTGGGTTGTTTCCTGCTTGGCACCAACCTCTGGTATTACTACGCCGTCGAATCGGGGATGTCGCACATCTATTCCTTCTTTTTGGTAGCTGCTTTGCTGAAAATAACGCAACGGATACATCAGAATGACAAGGTTGACGGCTGGCTTGCCTTTGGGCTCGGTGCGGTTGCGGGCATGTTGTTGTTGACTCGATTTACCAATGCCCTTCTGCTTCCGATTGTCCTGTTGTGGGAGGTGCGTTCGCTTGCCGAATTAAAACACCGTTTCAAATTGTTTTTGAATCCGAAGGCGATTGCACGGATTCTCCCCGTACCCGTTTTGCTGGCTGCCGTGCAAATGGCCTATTATGATTACCTCACCGGCACGCCTTTCCTGTACGCTTACGAAAAAGAAAGCTTCGATTTTCTGCATCCCAATTTGCTGCAAGTCTGGTTTTCCCCTCACAACGGATTGTTTGTATTTGCCCCGATCATGGTTTTTGCCTTGGTCGGTTTGGGGCGGATGGCCGTGAAGAAACTTCCCGGCGCTTGGGTGGGAATCGGATTGTTTTTCATTTCCAGCATTGTGTTTGCCTCTTGGTGGCAATGGTACTTCGGCTGCGCCTACGGTGCACGTTCGTTTGTCGAGTACTACCCCGTTTACATTGTCGGATTCGCCTATTTCCTGCAATGGTTAGCATCCAAAGCCTTGCTTTGGCGCGTTGCAGGCGGCAGTTTGATCGTTTTGCTTGTCGCCTTGACCTTCAAAAATGGCTATGTCTACAAACTCTGCTACGCAGGCCAAGGCGACTGGGACTGGAATTGGTTTTTGGATTTGGTGGGGTCGGTGTGAGCTCCGCTCACCCTTCGGATTTCACACTCACACTCACACTCAAATTCCCCGTTCTGCATTCTCCACCAAACTCAAAACAGCTGCGATCACCCTTTCAGGCGCTTCATACATTCCCATGTGACTGGCTTCAGGGATGCGATGCAGCAGCGCAAGCGGCAATTGTGCCAATTCCTGCCGGCTGCGCTCGGGACTCACGAGCCCGTCCAAGCCGCCCGTGATGTACATGACGGGCACCGCAAGCGCGCCCACGATGGCGCTTCTGTCCGGGCGGTCGCGCATCATGCGCAAGCAGGCGACAATGGCATCGGTATCGGTCGGCGCGGTAATGTCCGTGAGTTCCATCAGCCAACGTGGCTCGGGATCGTGAAACAGCGAGGCAACAAATGCCCTCAGAAACAATTCCTTACCGTTTTGCTCGACAAAAGCCATCGACTTGGTACGATTCTCCTTCCGCTCCTCAGCATCGCCCAACGCCGTCGAATGCAACATTCCCAATCCGCGCAAGCGCTCCGGAAATAGTTCTGCAAAGGCCGCCGCGACATATCCGCCCATGCTATGCCCGATCAGCACGCATTGCTCCACCTCCAAAGCATCCAGCAAATCCCGCAGCCAACAAGCAAAATCGTCCATGGTACGGATGCCTTTATCCCAAGGCGTACCACCATGGCCGGGCAGGTCGGGCGCCACGACACGGTAATCCGAAGTCAATTGGGGAAGGAGGGAATCAAAGATGAGATGGCTTTCGCAAAATCCATGCAACAACAGCACAACAGGTCCTTGGCCGATGTCACGGCAGGAAACCGATTCCAGAAAAGCTATGCGTTCGGGGGCTTGCAAGTGGTCGGTCAGAGCACTTCAACCGTGAGGCCGCGGTCGAGCAGGGCAATGCTGCGGTCAATCATGTCGCGCTTTTCGCCGCTTTTGACCACATATTTGCCTTTGTAGTGTACGATCATGGCACATTGCTCGGCTTGCGTCGGGGTATGGTCACAGATTTCAACCAATGATTGAATCACCCAGTCAAAGGAGTTGACATCGTCATTGAACAACATGATACTGTAGGTTTCCGTGACGACGGTTTCCAGTTCTACCACTGGCTGCACAAGCTCTTTCGTACTCATCTTGTTATCCGGTTCTAAATAGACCTTACGAATCTGTGATCAACGCTGTAATTGACCAAATATAGCAATAAAACAGGGAAAATTGCAAACGAATAAGCTGGAATTGTCACCAATTGGCAGTTGATCGGGCCTTGGCCACGAAGCAAAGCAGTTGCGCGGAAAAGAAATGTTGTGCAGGTTCCTCGCAAATAAATCCGTCTCGACGGACTATTTTCGAATTCTAAATCCGAAGCGTGGTTTTCAGCTCGATCATATTTTTGGTTTGGTTTCTGCCGATTTTTCTGCTGCTGTACAAGCTGGCGGATCGCCGGTACAAAAACGGATTGCTCCTTTTCGGCAGCATATTTTTCTATGCCTGGGGTGCGCCAATGTTCATCTTCGTTCTGTTGGGGACGAGTTTCCTTGATTTCCAATTTGTGGCTGCGATGTACCGTGCAGAGCGGATCAAAGCCAAACGAGGCTGGCTCGCTGCCTCCCTTTTTCTCAACCTTGGACTTCTGGCCTATTTCAAATACTGCAATTTTTTTCTGGAAAACCTCAGCGCAGTCCTCCAAAGCCTCGGATTGCAGACGCTCAGCTGGACATCCGTCGCATTGCCGCTCGGAATTTCATTTTTTGTGTTTGAATCGCTCACCTATGTGATCGACGTTTACAGAGGTATTCATCCGCCCTTAAAGCGGTTTTGGGACTATCAGATGTACATTCTCTATTTCCCGAAACTCATCGCCGGCCCGATTGTGCGTTACCATCAGATCGCTGACCAAATCGAAAACCGAGCGGAATCCAACGAACTTTTTCTCACCGGATTCTATCGGTTGGTGATCGGGCTGGGCAAAAAGGTGTTGATTGCCAATAAGATAGGCGTCATGATCGCGCCCTATTTTGCTGAGGATCCTTCGAAACTCACCGCTGGACAGGCGTGGATCGGCGTAATCGGCTTCATGATGCAGATTTACTTTGATTTCAGCGGCTACAGCGACATGGCATTGGGCCTGAGCAGGATGGTTGGGTTCCGTTTGCCCGAAAACTTTAACAACCCCTTCATTGCGGCAAGTATCACGGAGTTTTGGCAACGCTGGCATATTTCATTGTCGACTTGGTTTCAGATCTACTTGTTCACACCGCTTGCATTGCAATGGCGCAGTCTACGACGCCTGTCTGTCGTGCTTGCGATCGCTGTCACCTTTCTCGCTTCAGGGCTTTGGCATGGCGCCTCCTGGAACTTTGTGCTTTGGGGAGCATTTCATGGCCTGTTGCTGATTCTTGACCGCTTATTCCTTCTCAGGGTGTTGCAGCGGCTTGGACGCCTCACCGGTCTTATCTTCGTTTGGCTTGCGGTGACCCTGAGTTTTGTGATTTTTAAGATCGATGATTTGCCAAAAGCATTTCGTTACTATGGCACCATGTTCACGGGCGGTCACGGCATTCAATTCACGCCGACCTTGGAACTTTGGATCATTTTTGGGTGCGCCATCGGGTTGTCGCTGTTTGCGGCATTGCCAATTCTTAAGCGGGTTCAAGACAAGCTGTATGCTGAACAGCAGGGTTGGCTGGGGCACCTCCTTTTGTTTCCGGCATGCGTATTGGTGTTCATATTCGCGCTGAGTACTTTGAATTGGCTACCCTACAATCCATTTCTTTATTTCAGGTTCTGATGCAAAAAAGGCTGCCCCATATCTTGGTGATCCTGCTCTTTGGCTTGCTTTTTCTGCCAATGACACAGCTCGCTTTGAACCTCTTTGACGAGCCGAAGCTGGAGGGTATTGCCAAAACCGCTGTCTCTCCGACGTGGAGATGGAGCGACTGGATGAAGGGTTCCTTCCAAGACACACTCACAGAATATGCCAATCAGCACTGCGGCTTCCACAGCACGATGGTGCGGCTGAACAACCAATACTACTACACGGTTTTCAATACAGCGATCACCAACCATGTGGTGATCGGGAAACAAGGCTACCTATATGACAAAGCCCATATCGCTGCGTATACCGGAAGTGATTTTCTCGGAAATGATTCGATTTTGTCCCGTGTGGAAGCCATTCGAGATTTGAGAGAGATTTTGGGGAAGAAAGGAATCCGGCTCATGCTGGTTTTGCTGCCCGGGAAAGGGACCGGGGTGCCTGAATTTCTCCCGGAGGGTACGCCGCCTGCCGGTCAACAGACGAATTACAAAAGCTATCAGCGTCTCACAGATAGCCTTCAGCTTCCCACATTGGATCTCGTTGCCTGGTACAAGCGCCAAAAGGATGTTTCGCCATACCCATTGTATCCGTCGGGAGGTATCCATTGGAGTCAATACTGTGCGACGATCGCCGCAGACACATTACTCGGGTTCATTGAACAACAAATACAAACGCCCTTGAACCGCTTTGAGATCTCGGAAATAGAATATCCTGCGCAACCAAGAGGCGAGGACGGGGACATTGACCGTGGCATGAACCTGCTGTTCCCGAATTCTGGCTACCCGATGGCCTACCCAAAAGTCAAATGGAAGGGTATCGATCCCAAATTCAGTGTCATGACGGTTGGGGACAGCTACTATTTCAAGGCATTCACCGACTTTACTGGTGCGGCCTTCGCCAAATCCAGCTTTTGGTTTTATCACAATGAGCTCCATACGCTCGGCAACCTGGTCATTCGGTCAAATGATGAAGTAGACATCATACGGGAGATCGAATCCAATGATTTGATCATCCTTTATTGCGCTGACGCCAATCTAAAGCTTTTCAGTTGGGGATTTGTGGAAGATGCTTTGCGGGCCTATCGCGACCCCGTGCGACGGGAAGCCGAAATTGACGGGATTGTTGCTAACATCCGCAAGGATCCCAATTGGCTTCAGGTGATTCAGCACTTCGCGGATTCGACGCACCTTCCCTTGGATAGCTTGTTGCGAGCCAATGCAAGCTATGTATTTGAAACCGCGAGGATCCGGTGAGGCGAAGTTGGCAGATATCGATCTCCTGTTTTGTCTGCTGCAAGGGGATTTCCGAAGGAACTGAATTGCCCGAAGCCTTCAAAAATCAGCGCTTTTTGTAAAATTTATGGTAAAATTGCCGTCTCTCAGCTGATTTGCATGATCCACATCCTCTCTCCATCCGATTTCAAAGACTACGAATTGATCGATTCCGGCAAGGGCGAGAAGATCGAACGTTTCGGGAAATACACGCTCATCAGACCCGAACCGCAGGCATTGTGGAGTCCTGCATTGCCCGAAACCGAATGGCGCAAGATGGCCGATGCCAAGTTTGTGCAGGATGGTTCCGCCTCTGGCGACTGGGACCGCTACAACAAAACCATGCCCGACCAATGGGTCATCGGCTACAACCACGGCGAAATGAAGCTGCGATTCCGGCTGGGAATGACCCGGTTCAAGCATGTCGGCATTTTTCCTGAGCAGTCCGTGAATTGGGATTTTATTTTTGAGCGCTGCAAAGCTGCCGCACATGGCGGAAAAGTTCCCAAAGTGCTGAACCTCTTTGCTTACACGGGTGGCGCGAGCCTCGCCGCCAAATCGGGTGGTGCAGATGTGATCCACTGCGATTCGATCAAGCAAGTCGTGAATTGGGCCGATGCCAACATGCAATTGAGCAAGCTCGACGGCATTCGTTGGCTGGTGGAGGATGCCTTCAAATTTGTGTTGCGCGAGGCCAAACGGGGAAATCAATACGATGGCATTATTCTCGATCCACCTGCTTGGGGCCATGGCCCCAAAGGTGAAAAATGGAAGCTCGAAGACCAAATCGATGAACTCATGGGCCAAGTGGCCGCCATTCTTGCACCGCAAAAGAGCTTTTTGGTGATGAATGCCTATTCGCTGGGTTATTCGTCCTTGATCTTGGAGAATCTCGGCCGCAGTCATTTCAAGCCTGCCCATACCAAAAACCTCCAAATCGGGGAGCTATGCCTGCCCGAGCGATCCGGCAGGAAGTTGCCTGCAGGGATTACGATGCGATTGTTTGCAGGGTGAAACTTGCCTTCTGAAAAACCATAAATTGAATCCATGAACGAACGCCTCCACGGCTGGCTGGTACTGATCTTCTCCGCTGCATTTTTTGTATTGGACGGATTAATCGTGCTGGGCATCAGTGAATCGCGGCAGGTCGTGGTTTGGGCGAACAGTCTTTCGCTGGTTTCCGTCGTGGTCGGATTGCATTTCCTTTGGCGAACGGGGATTTATCAGCATTCGCCGCTCTCGAAACTGGCCAACTTTGGATTTGGTTTGGCGATTTTGTCCCAGCTGATGCGCATCATGCATTGGCCATTCGCAGACGTTGGCATCCTGCTTTCCTTTGCCGTGAGCCTTGTCGTCTACCTCATCCACTTCTATCTCAAAGGCCGCCGGAAACTGGGAGATATTCTCCGAATGCTGGTGATGGTCATCACCTGCGTGATGTTGCCTGCCTCGTTTTTGCATTGGATTTCGCCGGTGCAGGCCTATTGGGGCGTGATCGGGATCATCGCGTTGGCCATCCTTGAATACCTGCTCAATTCGCATAAGCCGGACGCCACCTACACCGAATACACCCAAAACAGCAATCCTTCACAGCCTGCAGCTCCCAAGACTGCCGGCTCCCAAGACGAATTGAAACAACGCTATCCGGAATTATTTGACGAGGAATAGGAGAGGTGGCGGCCAAAACGTCTGGATGTCCATTCATTGTAAGGCACGGATATCGCGGCTCGGATCGCATTTTTTCCTAATTTTCCATCCATGAAGCAACTTCTTTTTCTCGGTATGCTCCTTATCGGAGCGACGTCTTTGGCAAACGGGCAGACCAATTCCGATTCGTTGATGATCCGGAAGTTTTTTGATGCAGAGCTTACCCAAGGCACTTGCTACGAAAACCTGCGCCACCTCTGCAAGGATGTCGGCCATCGCCTGAGTGGAAGTCCACGTGCAGCAAAAGCCGTCGAATGGGCCTACGCTACCTTTCAAACGATGGGCTTGGACCGTGTCGAAAAGCAGCCGGTCATGGTGCCACATTGGGTGCGGGGCGAAGCTGACAAGGCGTTCTACAAAGGCAAAATGGGCAAAGTCACCCCGCCGATTCTCGCCTTGGGCAGTTCGGTCGGGACAGGGAAAAAAGGCATCACAGCGAATGTCGTCGAAGTTTTAAGCTTGGATGAAGTCAGAAATATGCCCGAAGGTGCTTTGAAAGGCAAGATTTGCTTCTATAACCGTCCGATGAATGCCAAGGAGCTCGATACCTTTGACGCCTACGGCGGCTGCGTCGATCAGCGCGGAAGTGGCGCAAAGGAGGCCGCGAAAAAAGGTGCTTTGGCCGTTGTCGTGCGCTCGATGACATTGCAACACGATGACCATCCGCATACGGGCAATATGGGCTATGAAGAAGGTGTTACCAAAATTCCCGCCGCTGCGATCAGCACCAACGGGGCAGATGCCTTGCACAAACACTTGCAGCAGGATCCGAATCTTGTTTTTACCCTTAACATGCAATGCCAATCCCTTCCTGATGTACAAAGCCACAATGTGATCGGCGAAATCAAAGGCAGCATGTTCCCTGATGAAATTATCACAGTGGGTGGGCACCTCGATTCTTGGGACGTCGGCGAAGGCGCCCATGACGATGGTGCAGGCGTTGTGCAGGCGATGGAGGTCCTGAAACTTTTCAAAATGGTCGGCTACCAACCCAAGCGTACGATCAGGGCCGTGGCCTTCATGAACGAAGAAAATGGCATGAAAGGCGGATTGGAATATGCAGCCCAAGGCAAGGCCAAAGGCGAAAAGCATATTGCAGCCCTGGAAAGCGACCGCGGCGGATTTGCGCCGCGCGGGATTGAAATGCAGGCGAATGCAACCAACACCAGCTTTGCCATGCGGTATTTGCCGCTGTTTGTACCTTATATGATGCACAACATCCAGCCCGGCTACGGCGGCGTCGACATCAGTCCGCTGCGGGCGCAGGGCGCCGGATTGTTTGGCTATCTGCCTGATTCGCAGCGCTATTTTGACTATCATCATGCGGAAACCGACGTTTTTGAGGCGGTGAACCAACGTGAACTGGAAATGGGTGCTGCCGCCATGGCGGCTTGGATCTACCTCCTGAGCGAATATGGCATGCCCAGCAACGAGGCCTATACTCCCAAATAGGAATCGCTGAATTCTTGGTTTGAAATTAGAACTTGCTTATTCCAAGCGGAATCCCGTAATTTGCAGCGCATTTTCAAAAAAGAAAAACTCGCAAGAAGGATGAAACAATTGACTTATGTAATGATCCTAGCGTTGGCTGTACTGTTTGTCGGTTGCGACAAATCAGGCGCTGATGGAGGCGATGCCTCGACGCTCAAGGATAGCAAAGACAGCGTAAGCTACGCCATCGGCTATGACATCGGCAAAAACTTTGCCACCCAAGGTGTCGAAGTAAACATTGCCGTATTTGCAAAAGCTTTGGAAGAAGGCATCGCAGGTACCGCACCTAAACTTGATGAGCAAACCTCACGCAACGTGATGATGGCTTATCAGCAGGAGCTTCAAAAGAAGCAACAAGAGAAGCGCGCTGCTGAAGCTGGCGAAAACATCAAAAAGAGCAACGATTTCCTCGCAGCCAACAAGGCCAATGCAGGTGTCATCGAATTGCCAAGCGGCTTGCAGTACCAAGTCATCAAAGAAGGAACAGGCAAGCAGCCTACCTTGGATGATCAGGTTACCACCAACTACCACGGTACTTTGATGGATGGTTCTGTGTTTGACAGCTCACGTGAGCGTGGCGAACCTGCAACTTTCCCATTGAAAGGCGTGATCCAGGCTTGGCAGCAAATCCTTCCGATGATGAAGGAAGGCGCGAGCTACAAAATCTGGTCCCCACCCGCACTCGCCTACGGCGAATACGGTTCACCACCCAAAATCGGTCCTAACGTCGCCCTCGTATTCGAGATCGACTTGATCAAAGTCCTCGGCCCAGCCGACGCAGCTCCAGCCGTACAGTAAGTACAGCCTACGCTGACAATAAAAACTCCCCGGAAGACGTTGTTTTTCGGGGAGTTTTTGATTTGCGCTGATGGGTTCTCGTCTTGCATCCATCATCCTTGAGGATTCCCCACAAATTCAAATTATCCTTCATTCAACCATGCTCGCCGAAAAAGATCAGCATCCCACCGCCCAAGTTGCCCGAATCATCTGCTATATCACCATGGCAACGGTTACCATTGGGGTATTGCTGCTCTACGGGATCTATTTTGACGACTTGTCGGAAACCGAACTTGTGCAAATCAGCTTCCTTTGGGTGAGCTTGATGGGATTTGGAGTCGGTGGATTGTTGCTTGCCTACAAAGGCGTCGGTGCGGCGATCGGAATTGGTTTAGTGATCGCCTTGGCGTTTTTCTTGGCCTTGCAGACGTTTTATTGGACCCTTTGGTCTGCTTTGTAGGTAGCAAAAAAACGGCCGACCCATATTGAAACAGGTCGGCCGCAATCCAAATTTCTAAGACTCAATTACAACGGAAGTGATACTGGAAGTATCCATCCACCGCATCGTTGGAGGTGGATACGACCTGTTTCATGATTTGCAGGTAAACGTAATCCAGCGTCTTGCCAACTGGCAAGTTGAAAATCTTCTCCGGCCAGATACTCCACGTGTACATGGTGCCGTCCTGTGTCATTTTCAAGTCTGGGTTGTTTCCCACTTGTGAAAGCAAGGAAGGCTTGTATTCAACACCGTCGGTGTCATAGGCGCGTGCATAGACATACAAGTCCCCTGGATTTTGCATCGAGACTTTCTCCTCGAGGCTATTGTCATAGCGCAAAGAGAAGATGTCGTCTTGGCGCAAGGCAACGGAGTCGCCATCTTGCACATCAGGAAAGGAAAACACCTTCCTTACAAGCGGCCCTGGCGGATTGACTTCAACGCTCAAGTCCTCAGTTTTCCATTCGTTTCCGGCAGCACTGCAATCGCCGCCGCCGCCGCCATCCAATGCCTTTGCAAGGAAGAAGATGTCGTTGTCATAGACATCTTGGGCTGAAACACCATAAAAATCAGTCGGCAAAATGGTGATGCTCCAGATATCCGGGCTTTCATTGACGAAGGCATGATCCGTGTTGCTTGCGCTCCAAGTGCCATTTCCGCCCACAGGGTCCACCGGCTTCCACGTCCACATGTAGAGCGGACCGGGATAACCGACGAGTCGGCTGCAATCCATTTTGGTCAAGTCGATGTAGATCTTGACCGAATCTGAAGGACTTGTCACCACCGCGGGCTCGGTCCAGACTTTTTGTGCCCATGCAGTTTGCAGCAAGAGGCCCAGCAACATGCCAGCAAATACGATTGTCTTTTTCATCATTGCCTCCATTAGTTACGTGCAAACTTGAATTGATAGATCACCGAAACCGTCGTGCCGCAGGAGCGCTCATACTGCACCTCCAAAAATTCGTCTTGCGGGCGAATGGTATGCAGCAACTTCAGATCGTACTGTGCGGTACCGTTGTTCATTGTGATCAAGGTCGGATAGTCGACATTGTCAAATGCCCACGAGCCTGCATTGCCGAGATAGTTGGGGCCGTCTTGCGGCACAAACGTATACGTCAATGCGTCTTTGTCAAAGCTGATCGTCGGAGCGCCGCCACCAGTAAAGACACTTGTGATGTCGAGGCTGTTGCCACTGCCGATCACAAACGGATCGATTTGGATCACCTCGGAAAGCGTAAACGTACCGTTGATCCCATCGAGCTTGCTCCCCGGAGGGTCCAAGACCAGATCTTCTGGCTTACAGGCTGCCAAACCGACGCCGAGCAAAAGCAAAAGCGTCCAAAACTTGATTCTGCCTTTCATATTCTTTCTTTTCAAGCTAAAAAGTTAGCGAAATCAATGATCAATTTCAATTGCATCCCCCTTCAGGATTCAGGGCGATGGTCGGGTTGCCGGAGCGTTCCTCATCGGGAAGTTGCACCATCATGCCATTGCAGTCCCAAGGAGAACCGTTGATGAGCAATGCCGGACTGTCATGAACGCCCTGCCTGCGCAGGTCGTGGAAGCGGTAGCCTTCGCCGACCATTTCCAAACGACGCTCGTTGCGGATGATGATTTTGAGCGAAGCATCATCCAAGCCCGGTGTCACATCGGCCAAGCCTGCACGGTTGCGGATGGCGTTCACGTCGTCTTCAGCCTGTGCGAGGTTGCCCAATTCGGCAGCGGATTCCGCGCGGATGAGCAACATCTCCGCAAGGTGGAGGAGCGGGACATTGAACCAAGTCTCATTGAAGCGGGTAAGCAGGACCAATTCGTTGGTTTGACCAGCATTGGCGAGTACGTAGTAGCTCTTGCCACGCAAGTCGTTGGTGTCGGCGGTGGCGGTGAGGTACAATTCATTCGAGATGCGACCCGAAGGCGGATTGGAGAGATTGGTCGAACGGTAAATTCCACCCAACTCTGCACCCGAATTGTTCAACGAACCCGTGCTGATCAGATTGAAGATGTTTTCAGTGTTGATGTTGGAGGTAAATCGTCCCATCACACTGCTGTCCAAGACAAATCCGCCGCCGCTGATGACTTCGTTGGAGTAGTCGTAGGCAGCCTGGAAATCATTCATCTGGAAATGAACCCTTGCCAAGTAGGCTTTTACCGCCCAAGAGGTTGCGTAGCCGCCATTGTTGGCTGGCAACACATCCTTGGCATCTTCCAAATCTGACAGGATCTGAGCATAGACTTCCCCGACCGTGGCACGTGGGAGTGCCTCTTGGCTCGCTTGAATGCGCAATGGAATCCCGTCATGCGAGTTGTCGCTCGTGAAGCCGTAAGGATTGGCAAACATGCGCACCAATTCGAAGTGGCCGACAGCGCGCAGGAATTTCGCTTCTGCAGTCGTCCTGGCCTTTTGGTCGGCGCTCAAGTCGGCAACCAGATCCATGTTTTCCAGCAGCACATTGCAGCGGTAGATCATGATATAGGGTTCGCTCCACATGTCGCGGGTCTCTTGGTTGAAGATGCCCGTGTTGTGTGCGTAGTAGCTGAGCCAGTTGCCCGACAGCGAACGGCCGTCGCGGTCATCGCCCATCAGATCAGAGAGGTTGCGGATTTTGCCACCCATGAACTTGGCGGAGCGCAACACGTCGTAGCAGCTGTTGAGCAAGAGTTGCACGTCGCCCGGTGTTTTGAGCGCGTCTTCTGTCGGAATTTCACCCTCCGGTGGAATCTCCAGAAATTTCTCGCAGGAGGTCGCCCCGATCAAGAGCATGAGGCAAAGCAGGATATTAATGCTGAGTTGTTTCATTGTCTTGTGGGAATTAGAATTGAACATCGACACCAAGTGATACGGTGCGCTCCTGTGGAGGCGTCAAGTAGGTGACGTTGGGGCTGATGTTGCGGCCCTGTGGTCCATTGTGGTCACGCACGATCTCGGGGTCGGAACCGGGATACTTGGTGAAGGTCAAAAGGTTCGTGGCGCTGGCATAGACGCGCAGCTTGTTGATGAACCATTTCTTCTCTTGCGTGATCTTGAAGTTGTAACCGAAGTTCACATTCTTCAAACGGGCGTAGCTGGCATCGTAGAGGAAGAGTGTGCTGTTGTAGTTCCACTCGTTGTCCAAACCATAAGTGGCCGGATCAAGTGTCAAGCGAGGATACTGTGCATCCGTTTGGCCGGGGGTGGTCCAGCGGTTGATGATTTCCTCGCGCATGTTCCAGTTGCTCACGACACCAAATTGACGCTTGGCAGCATCGTCATAGATTTTACCACCGATGGTGAAGGTCCAGAAGATATTCAAGTCAAAGCCTTTCCATTCGAAGGTGTTGCGGAGGCCTCCTTGTGCTGCGGGCTGCACGTTGCCGACAACAACGCGGTTTTCGGTGCGCCATTCCATGGTTTCGTTGCCAGCGGCATCCAAATAAACCGGCTTCCCGGTTGCAGGATCGACATGGCTGAAACGTACGAGGTAATTCACACCGACAGGGTAACCCGGTACAACACGCGTATCCCCGCTGCCTGAAAGCGCGTCAGGAGGCGTCGTGCCAACGTCTACCACCAAGTTGCGGTTGCGGGCAATGTTGAGGGTCGTCTTCCATTTTAATGCGCCGGTAAGGTTGTAGCTTGTGATACCGAGCTCAACACCACGGTTGCGGATGTGGCCGATATTCTGCCAGTATTCCTTGAAACCTGAAGAACTTGGCGAAGAAGTGCGCAAGAGCACGTCGCGTGACTCCTTGTTGTACACGGCAAATTCACCCGTGATCCGATCGTTCAACACGCCAAATTCAAAGCCCGCATCCACCGTTTGCGTGGTTTCCCAGCTGAGGTCGGGGTTTTCCAGACGAATCGGGAAGATGATCGAATCGCCGTTGTATTGGATGTTGTTGTCGCGACCGGAGAATGTGCCGAAACGCAAGAAGCTCGGGATGTCGGCGTTGCCGGTGACACCAAAGCTTGCCTTGAGCTTGAAGAAGTTCACGGCCTTGCTCAGCTTGTCTTTCCAGAAGCCTTCTTCCGAGATGATCCAAGCTGCGCCTGCAGCAGGGAAGTAGCCATAGCGGTTGTTGCGTCCAAACTTCGAACTGCCATCCACGCGCAAAGAGGCTTTGAGCACATATTTATCATTCAGCTGATAATTGACCCTGCCGAATGTCGAAACAAACGACCAAGCATCCAGCGGATAGTCCGTTTCGATCGTGTCGCTGTTTTCAGTGCCTTCCCAATCCAGGTAAAGCTGATTGTCCACGTCGCTCACCTCCATGTAACCGCTTGTGCGCTTCATTTTTTGAGCTTCGCCGCCAGCCATGAGGCTCAACTTGTGGTTTTTGGGCAGCATGTTGAAGTCGTATTTGGCCGTAGCATTCGTGTTCCAATTCACGATGTTATTGTGCCAGTTTTTTCCGATCACGTACCAATTGGTCCAGAGGCTGTCTTCGAGGTAATAGTCACCCAGATTCATATAATCCAAGCTGCCATTGGCACTCAAGGTCAAATTCTTGATCGGGGTATATTGCAGATTAACGGTGTTGATGCTGCGTTTCTCGATGCTGCGCCAGTCAATCTGAGTGCGGCGGTTGATCGGGTTGCCGCCACCAAATGCGCTGTTGGAGGTTTCTTCGTTGAAATAAGGCAATGCATTGGACTGCGCCATTCCCAACGAACCGTCCCAAGCCTGACCGATCTTGTTGTTGCGGCCATAAGCACCGGAGGCGGAAACGCCCAACTTCAAATTCTTGAGGATGTTCCAGTCAATGTTCACGCGGCCGGTGTAGCGGCGATAGCTGTTGCCGAGGAGGTAGCTCTGATTGTTCATTGCCGACAAGTTCACATAGGTCTTGAACTTTTCGGTTCCTTGCGTCATCGAGAGGTCATATTCCTGCTTGACTCCCGTACCTGTTGTCAAGTCCTGCCAGTCGGTCGTGCCGTTCGCGAGGGCTGAATCCACGCTGAATCCACCAGGCAACACCGCGGGTTGGCCCACGTTGCCATCGTTTTCCCAGGCTTCTTGATAGAGTTGCACCCATTCAGGGGTGTCGACAAAGCGCTGCAATTTGGCTGGGCGTGAGATGCCTGAGCGTGCCGAAAGGTTGAAGGTCGGCTTGCCGGTCTTGCCACGTTTGGTGGTGATCAAGATCACGCCATTGGCGCCACGCGAGCCGTAGATGGCAGCAGCGGCTGCATCCTTCAAGATCTCAATGCTCTCGATATCGGCTGGATTGATCGAGGAAAGCGGATTGTTGTTTTGTCCGCCGCGGTCGCCGCTCAAAAACGGATCTTGCGTGATCGGAATTCCGTCCACGACATACAACGGGTCACCGCCAGCGGAGACAGAGCCGGATCCACGAACGGTAATCTTGGCACCTGCGCCTGCAATGCCGCTTCCTTGGATCACTTGAACCCCTGCGGCCTTGCCTTGCAACGTCGCGTCAAAGCTCGTGCCCGGGATGTCATTCAACTCCCTGGAGGTGATCTTGGATACGGAGCCGGTCATGTCGCGCTTGCGCTCCGTGCCATACCCGACAATGATCACATCATCCATGACTTTGAGTTTCATCCCAATGTCCACAACCATTTTCTCACCGGCAGTCACGGCCAAGACCTGTTGGAACTTGTCATAACTGACGTAATTGACCGAGAGCGTGTAGTCTCCCGGCTTCACACCGTCAATGGTGTAGTTGCCATCGCCATCGGTCATGGCGCCATAGTTCGTACCTTCCAGCACAACCGTTGCGCCCGTCAACGGGGCTTTGTTTTCGTCCAGAACCACCCCGGAAATCGTCGCATTTTGAGCGGCGAGCCATGTGGTTCCTCCTAAGGCAAAAAATCCTACAAGGAAAAATAGTCTTCTAGTTAATGTCCTCATCTGCATACCAATAAGATGTAGCGGGAATACGTGGGACTGCCAAATTAAAAAAATTATTAATAAGTGTCACTATGACACTTATATATTTCGGAACAGGAATATTCCCGTTCCGATTTTGGAATAGTACAGAAGCGGCAAATCAGGTTGTTTTCTTCTTGCGAATGTTCCAATTCCAAACCAAGCGCACCAAGGCGGCCATGGCCAAGGGTATGGTTGCCGCATGAAAACTTTGGGGGAGCAGCCAACTTGTTGCCAAAAACGCTGTCATCCAGATGAGCATGACAAACGCATACCGTTGATTGAAGCGGTCATAGCGACGCATCAGCACCGTAAAGGCAAAGATCAGGTGAAGCGGAAATGCCCAGAGCATGTTCAAGTTCACATAAGTAGCTTGATGGTCGGTTCCCACCCAAAAAAGCAGCATCAGGATGCCCAACAACCCCAAGGTCAAAAACAGGACGACGTCAAACCCTCTCAGGTTGATTCCCTTTCGGTAGCCCAAAAAGGTAAACAGCAATGCCAAACCCAATATGCTCCATCCCAGGATATGGGGGCCATACTGAAATGAAACGCGATTTTGTGGCGGGATCTGCAGCAAGGTTTGCGAAGATTTGACCAAAGGCCGCCATTGACCGTCAATTTGAACTTCGGCCGTCGAAAGCGCTTGATGCAAATAATCGGGCAGGAACGTGGCGCCCTGCTGATCGGCGATTTTGTCAGTCGGGCTGCCGAGCAGCAAGTCGATCCCGAAATCTGCCCAGACATCGTTGCGCAGGTATTTGTCGATCAATTGGCGGTAGGTGCCAAAATCATCAGGCTGCGGCGGATGGAACTTTAAGTCCTTGCCCAACGCCTTTGCCACGAGGTCGCGCTCGCGCGTCGAGCAGTTGTCGTAGAAAAAGTCATATTGGTAGTACCGGTTGTCGGGCAGCTCATTCACCAGCAAAGCTTCGAAAATCGCCTTTTTCTGGGCTTCGGTGAGGTCCAGCGTCTGCTCGTAAATACTGCGCTTTTCATTCAGGTATTCCTTGTAGAAATGGCGGTAATTGTAGCTCAGCACATAATAAAGGAGCTTGCCCCTCGCGAATTTCAATACGAAGTTGGGTGTGTCAAATTCGAAGACACCGTAATTCCAAACCCAATCGAGCCGAGTAGCCGGATCCTGAATCCGCAGGGCGCTATGCCCGAAAATGGAATACAATTCGGAGCCTGGCGAGCAGGTCAAGACACTCACCTGCGCCTCTGGGCTCAGCGTGCTCACGGGCGGCTGCGCCTGCGCGGGAGCGAAGGAAATCCCGACAAATAGCAGCAAAGCCGCCCATTTTAGGGTAATCATTCGCTGAGCGGCAGTCAAAATAGGAATAGTAGACCCGGAGAATAGGTGAGGGGCACGTGGATTCATGCCCCAAAGATAAGATTTGTACCGATTGCACAGATGCCGGACTTGCAAGCGTTTACCAAAGGCCAGCTACAACTGCCTCGAGCTTGTTCCCGAGGCGCAATTCCATCGATGTGGGCTTGCCGGCATGTTGCTTGTCAAACAGCAAGGCTTTGCCGCACGGCGCCGTGCTGATCACCAAGGCCAAGGGCATTTTCCCGCCTTGCCGCACCGCAATCGCATATTGTGCCACCATGGGGCAACTTTTGACGGCCGCAGTGTCAAAAGTCAACGAATCCAACAAGGCGGCCTTGACCGCCGTGACTTCCGCAGCCAGCAACGGATGTACGTTTTTCACTTCGTAGCCATAGACATAACGCAAGTCCTTCCGCTGCTCCGCTTCCTTCGTTGGGTATCCATCCACTTTGCACGCCCACAGTGTATCCGCCTTTTCAATGGCTTTTTGGAAGTCTTGCGCGGTGCTTTGTGGTTTGCAAGCCATCAACACCAAGGCCAATATGGCAACCATTCCCAGGCTTTTGCCCCATTTATTTTCCATAGGACACCTCGGAATAATAAATGCCGTTTTGAACCGTGCAGTTGGAGCAAACACCCTTGGTTGACTTGTAGCGGGCACCCTTGATTGTGTTTTGGATCAAGCCTTTCCAGTCGGCTTCGTCTTGGTGCAGGTAGCTGATCTCGTCACGCAGGGCCTGCAAAAAGCTCACCGTATAGAATCCGCCATTGGCATTGTTGGCCCAAGAGACCTCTCCAGGGCTTGCTGCCGTGGAAATCAGGCTGCCTTTGGAGCCAAGGAAAAGCTTGCGCAGCTTTTGCGTATCATAATTGTTGTTGGCCTGCATGTTCATGAAACTCGCCGAAGTCATTTGGCTGATGCCGATATCTGAATTGCAGCAGTCCGCAAAAAAGAGGTTCAGACGTGCGCCTTTGGCCTTGATGGTCGTATAGACATCCTCCAAATTGATCGAAGTTGCCTCCGAAATGCGGGTAAACGACGAGTAGCGCAGGTCCAACTGCGGATAACTCTGCGTCTGATTGGACCAGCGGAAGCCATGGCCACGGTAAACAAAGACGACCACGTCATTGGCTCCGGGCCTGAAGTTGTTCATCGTAGCGACCAGGTTGGATTTTGTGAAGTCTTGATCTTCGAGGATGTATTGTTTGTAACCCATTCCCGTGGCATCGGCGATGCCTTTGAATTCGCTTACAAGATTGCGCTTGTCGATGGCACAACTGCCGCCGATGTCGCCAATCGCCGTATTTGCCACAACCATCAGGTGAATGGTCGCCTTGCCTTCTGCGACCGTGGGCGCCACAGGCGTAGTAGATTTGTCAAGCCCAAAAAACTTGCGCAGCGACAAATATTCGGGTTCGTTTGTCCCAAAGAAACTCTTGAGATAGGCATCCGTCACCTTGCCCTTCTGAAGCTGCGTATAGGATTTAACCTGAATCGCCTCGGTCATGTCGTACTCGGCATTGTCAGAAGTATAGGGCAGGTCATATTGGCCATCCTCTTCCCAAACCCAGATGAAATGGTCGGGATTGTAGGCGTTGCCATCTGATTCCGTGATGTAGTGGGCATTGGCACCGACCAGAAAAAAGTAATTGGCACCATCCTCTTCGCCCGTCACTGCGGCATAGTCGGTATGAACCACACGGTATTGGCTGCCTTGCATGAATTTGACACGCATGAAGCTCTCCTCTTCATTCGTGTACACAAGCAGGCCCGTGTACTGCGTGCCGTCGGCGCCGGTGTACTTTAGTTCGCTGACGTCTTGCGCACTGAGTCCGGCAAAAGTTGCCAGCGTCGTCATCAGCAAAAAAATGTAATGCTTGAGTCTCGTTTTCATTTTCCCGGGGCGAATGGAGTAAAAACCACCGTCACGTGCTGCAAAGGTACGAATTCCAAAATCCCGTCCAGAAACGCGCGGCAGATTTCCATCAGGATTTGCAAAGCAAATCACGCGCCGAATTTTGATTGTCGCCTTTTACATGAAAGCATTCGCAGAAAATTGCCGCCGATCAGTCCAGCATTCGCTTGAGGGCCATGGCGTAGCCCAAGTGAAGGGTCTCGTGGACGGGAATGAATTTTAGCGCGTCTTCAGCCGAATCAAGCCTCACACCAAAGCCGGTGGTATAAGATTCGAAATTGGCAAAAAGCCCTGCCGCATAGTCCGCCTCCAGCGAATGGAGCGTGCTGATCGAGAGGCTACGCAAAATTTCAACATCTGCGGCATTGACCTTGCCTTCAGGTTTGGTGCCACGCCGATAGCGCTCGATGATGTCAGTCTCGATATGCATCGGCTGCCCGGTTGGTCGATAAATCAACAATTGCGTGGAAACCAGGGCATGCCCGAAATTCCAGATCAAATTGTTGTTGTATCCGACAGGAACCAAATTCAGGGTGGCGAGGCTGTGGCCTTCGAGCAACTTGGCAAAGTTGACCCGTATTTGACGGAGAATTTCGAATTGCGTTTTCATGGGTGATGAGATTGAGAATCATAACCCCCGAGGGCATTTTTTGTTGTGCCTTGCGTCGAATCGAAGATGATATGAGCAAGATCATTCACCCAAAATGTAACCAATCCGCCTCATTTCATTATCTTTTCATCCTACTCAAAATTCAAAAGGCATGCGGCGAAGCCTGTTTATCCTGATGTTCCTCTTGGTTGGCAAACTTTTGCCTGCCCAAAACGATCATTTGGGTTTTCAGCTTGGATTTGGCAGCAGCTACGACTACGGCATCGATCTGCCCGAAATGCCGGGATTCAAACCCTACGGCAAGGGGCGCACAAGTGCATTTACCGTGGATGCCTTTGTGGGAATCCCCATCGGCCGACTCGTGCTGTATCCTTCTTATATGTTTTCGATTCCGATGCGCACGATGACCATCGAAAACCTGCGTGGCGACTACATCCCGCAGGGTTATGGCATCTCCTTGCCTTATTCCGAGCAGAATCCCAATGTCATCTACGGCGAAAACTACTATGATTTGAGCGCCACCGCCGAAATCTGGCAAAGCAAATTGGGGGCTTTTGCACTTTATCACCTCGGCGGCGGACTTGAAATCGGCTCGGGACTTTTCCGGCGGCAAACCAAGGTTTATACCTCCGCCCCGGTGCGCTTCGATGAATATTGGTATAGCGGCTCCACGGGAACCCAAACCGACGAATACAGCTATGGCGGCACATACACCGACCATTTCGAAACCGACGAATTCATCGACAACAACTTGGCCGTGCCCCTCGTGCTGCAATGGCGCTACCAAGGTGGCTCATTTTATACGGGCACTTCCATCATCCGCTGGGTCGGGGGCGGCGACGGATTCTGGAGCTTCCGATACACGACAGGCTTTCATTTCTAAGGCATTTTCTGGCGAATCTTCATTCGGCTCCACCTGAATTCGCGTGCAAGTTCGGTCACGACATCAATTCTTCGAATTGCATGGCCTAACTTCGCGCCTTCGATGGAAAAGCGTACCAAGGCCTATTTGCAGATTCATACTGCCGTCTTGCTTTACGGCCTGACCGGTATTTTGGGAGATCTGATCACGATTCCCAAGCCGACCTTGGTCTGGTGGCGGATGCTGTTGACCGTGCTCACCTTTGTCTTCTGGCCGGGCGTGGTGCGCGATGCCTTGCGTTTGGACAGAAAGTCGCTCCTGCGAATGGTCGGCATCGGCGTATTGGTGGCCATTCACTGGGTCACATTTTTTGGCGCGATTGCCCTGACGAATGCCTCCGTGACCCTTGCCATGCTCGCCTCGGCGACGTTTTTTACTGCCCTTTTCGAGCCGATTTTTACCGGACGCAAGTTCAAAGGCTACGAATTGTTGCTGGGCTTGGCAATCGTGCCGGGCGTCGCCTTGGTCGTCGGCAGTACACAGTTTGAGATCACCGGGATCATCATGGCGCTGTTTTCAGCTGCCGTGGCAGCCATTTTCAGCATCTTCAACAAGGGCTTGGTCGGCAAACACAATTCGTTGACGATGACCATGGTAGAGCTGGGTTCGGGATTCGTTTTCTTGTCCTTGCTCGCGCCCTTCTTCTACGGATTTTTCCCTGACCAAGCCTTTTTTCCCGTCGAATGGGATTGGTTGTATTTCGCCATTCTCGCATTTGCCTGCACCTCCTTTGCCTACGTGATCACGCTGCGCGCGCTGCAAGTCTTGCCGACCTTCAGCGTGAACCTCACCATCAATTTGGAGCCGGTGTACACGATGATCATCGCCTATTTTTTCCTGAACGACGCCGCCGAATTGAACCTCGGCTTTTACATCGGTGCAGGTGTGATCATCGTTTCGGTGTTTTTTCATCCGTTGCTGATGCGGATATTTGAAAAGGATTCGTCGAATGGATTGCCACACTAGCAGCCGATCATTTTTTATCTTTGCCCCATGCCACAGTTAAACGTTGGATTTCGTTGGATGCTGCCGCTCGTTTGTGCAGTACTGCTTTTGGTCGGATGCAAGCAAAATGCGGGCGTCGCCAACAATGGCAAACTCACCAAATGGATTCCCTACAATGAAAAAAGCACGCTTGCAGATCAAGCGTTGCGCGTAAAGTTGAAGGTCGAGCGGCGCGAAGCCATGACCAATACGGTCACCGATACCGGAGAGGTATGGTTTGCATCCGAAGTCACACTCTACAACAATTATGGCCTGCCCACGCTCAATCAAGAGTTTGATCAGGCCGGCAAAATCGTCAAGGAAACCCGTACCGATTACCGGGACAGCTTGATTGTACGGCAAGCCGTCACGGAGGGCACAGGTTATTCATCCGCCATCGAATACACGTACAACGACAAGCAGCAAAAGGCTGGCGAATTGATTTTCCAGCGCGGCGACAGCGTGTTGCGACGCGCCTATTACTTGGATGCGGCCGGCAACGAAATCAAGGTCGCTCTCCAACGGTACCGCGACAAAACAGCATTTGAATTGATCACCGACCGTGACGAATTGGGAAGGCCTGCCAAGGTCCGCGAGATGCAAGGCACCACGGCCAATTGGTCGGAGGTCTATACCATGACCGACAGCTTGTGGCGCATCCAACGAAGCGACAGCAACGGCAAATTGATCAGCGACTACGAAATGCGATTCGATCAAAACGGTGCTATCAGCCGCATGGTCAATCGCACCCCCGAAGGCAGGGTGCGCCTCCAAGTCGATTATGTCAACGACAAAAATGGCCGCCCGCTTACGGAGAGCTATTTCGGAAGCAACAACCAGGCTTTCCAGACCTACGAATACAAATACGATGAAGCCGGTTTGCTCCTCGAACGCAAATTGATCACGCCCAATCAATCCTTTGTGCTCACAACCAAATACACGTATACGTTTCGGAAGTAGCGGTTATTCACAATTGATATCGATCCAATTTTGCGCCTTCTGGGCAAGTGCGGCGGTGTCCAGTTTCAGGACTTGATGCCAATCCTTGCAAGCACCTTTGGCATCATTGAGCACACGTTTCGCCTCGCCGCGGTTCAAATAAGCCTCCGCGGAACGGTTGTCCAAACTCAAACAACGGTCATAGGCTGCAATCGCTTGTTGATACCGCCGCAATTTGAAGGTGATTTTCCCGATCAATGACCAATTGTCAGCATCCTTGGGATTGAGTTCGGCGGCCTTTTGGGCACTTGCCAATGCATCGCCAAAGTGTTCCATCTCCAGCAGGATAAAGCCCTTGTTCCACCAACTAGCTGCAAAGGCCGTGTCCACTTCGATCGCATGATTGATGTCTTTGAGTGCATCCTCCTTCAAGCCGAGGGCTAGCAGGAGTAGTCCGCGGTTCAAGCGTGCATCCCGGTCGTCGGGCCGCCGGTCGATCACCATCGAATAAGCCTTCACGGCTTCGTAGGCATGGCTTTGCCTAACTTCCACGCTTGCCAGGTTGAACCAGGCATCAACGTCCTCGGCATCGTGTTGCAGCACAAGGTTGTAATCGGTCACGGCCTCGGGCAAGTTGCCAAGGGCAGCCTGCGCATTCGCCCGCAACATAAATGCTTCCTTGTCCAGCGGATTGGCGTCGATGGCGCGGGTATGGTAGTCGATGGCTTGGCCGTAATTCCCTGCTTTGAAAAAGATACCTCCAAGCCGCTTCCAAGCCATCGAATAATTCGGGTCGATTTTGGTGGCCTGAAGATAATAACGTGTGGCCTTGGTCACCTTGCCCAAGTCTTGGTAAGCCAGTGCCTTGTGAAAAACGAATTCGACATTGGAAGGGGTCTGTTTCAGGGCTTTGTCATACCATTTAATGGCTTGTTTGTATTCCTTTTGTTGCCAGCGACATTGTCCGAAGAGATAATAAGCATCGGGATAGATCTTTTGCTGCTTCAGGACCAGCCGCAGCTTTTCCTCCGCCTGTACAAAGCGGTTGGCCATGTAGTCGTCGAGCGCCTCATTGTACAGGCGCACCACCCCCTGCGCTTGCGCAGTGTGGGTGAGGAGGGCGAGTGTGAAGAAGACGACGAGCCGTTGAACTGCGTTCATTTGGCAAATATAGGGTGAGATTGGGATTGCGGTGTGAGCATTGGGAAATCACCGGCCATTTGCAATGAGCAATTTCGCTGCCTCTTTCAAACCCAAAACATTCGTTATCTTCGTGCGTTTTTCTGGAAATGATTGAGATGACGCGCGTAGAATCCTTGACACAGACGGTGGTTGCCGAAAGCGAAGCTGGCGAACCCAGCCACATGATCATCGCAGGCCCCTGCAGTGCAGAGACCGAGGAGCAGGTGATGGACACTGCCCGGCAATTGGCCGATGCAGGCATTAGCTATTTCAGGGCGGGGATTTGGAAGCCGCGGACTTCCCCCGACAGCTTCGAAGGTGTCGGCCATGAAGCCCTCGGTTGGCTCAAGCGGGTGCAGCAAGAAGTCGGTCTGCGCACGACCGTCGAGGTCGCCAATGCCCGCCACGTGGAGGCAGCCTTGGAAGCCGGCGTGGACATGCTCTGGATCGGTGCCCGCACTACCGTCAATCCGTTTACCGTTCAGGAAATCGCCGATTCGCTGCGCGGAGTCAAGATTCCGGTCATGGTCAAAAATCCGGTCAATCCCGACCTCGAACTTTGGAAGGGCGCGATTGTGCGCATCCAACGTGCCGATGTCGGGCAAGTCATGGCCTGCCACCGCGGATTTAACGTCTATGGCAAAAGCCTGTTCCGTAACGAGCCGCTTTGGGAAATTCCCATCGAACTCAAGCGCGTGATGCCCGAAATTCCGATCATTTGCGATCCGAGCCATATCTCCGGTCGCCGCAAATACATTCCTGAAATTGCCCGCAAGGCGCTCAATCTGGGCTACGACGGCCTTATGATCGAGACCCATCCCAATCCCGACGCGGCTTGGAGCGATGCGGCGCAGCAGCTTACGCCGACTGCCTTCAAGGAGCTTTTGCAGCACCTTCAATGGCGTCAGCATACGACCGACAATCCGAGTTACAAGGAACAGGTGTCGATCTTGCGGGATGCGATCGACATTACAGATGCGGATTTGCTGCAATTGCTGGCCGATCGTATGGAGCTGAGCAAGCGCATTGGCGCGCTCAAGCAAGAAAACAACATCGCTTTCTACCAGCACAACCGCTGGAATGCCATCGTTGAGCAGGCGCAACAGCACGCTGGCAAGCTCCAAATGGACCAGGAATTTGTGCTCAAGCTGTTTTCGTTGATTCACTTGGAGTCGATTGACATCCAAGGAGAATAAGAGTTTCAGTTGGAGTTACTGAGGGAGTTCGAGGAGAAGAGTGCGGCCGCTACTTCCCGGCCTTCCCCTGTTCCAAAATCCAGCCTGCGTAGGCCATGTTTGCCTTGGAAATGGGTTTGAAGATGTGTTTTCCGCGCGGAGTATCGGTCAAGATCACAAAACTCCAAAGATTTCCTTCGACCAATTTTTCGGCGAGTTTGAATCCGTGGAGGCCTGACTCGAGGACGGCCACGATATTGCCTGCTCCATCATATTTGTCGTCTTGGTCGTAATCGACCGGCGGTTCGTTCTGCAATTTCGGCGTCGTGCGAAGTTGGTTCGGAATTGCCAAAGTGAAAGGTTTCGGCGAATTCATAAAAGGCACTTCGGTGGTGCTGACCATTTGCAATTGCCATCCCATGTGAAGGGAGTCCTCGGAATAGAAGTAGTAGTATTCAGAGATGCGATGGAGGTAGCTTTTTGCAACGGCATCGGCACGGAGGATGAATTCGAGGCCTTTGGGATCTGCTTTGAGGCTGTGCACATAGCCGGGAGCGCTGAGTTTGATCGGATAATTCATGCCGGCATCGGCGCGCATGAAGTAGGTATGATAGCCCCCACGGGCTTTGGTCGCCCCGCAGTAAAAGGCATCCAAGTAGCGGTCCTTGTTCACATCCACGAAGTGGAAGTCCTTGATCCAGGCTGCATTTTCCTCCTGACTAATCAATTCGCCGAGGCTGTCTTTGCGCAACACGTAGATGGCCATGTCGTTTTGCTGGAAAACAGGTGCACCCATTTCCTTTTTGAAGCGACTCCAGTCCAAGATGCCGGTCACAAGATGCGGCACAGTGTCACGCTGCGTCAAGCCCCAAAGCGGAGCTGTCAGTACCAACAAAACCAATCCGAACGTCAAACAATTTTTCATGCTATCATCTTGGTCAAACAGAGCGGATTTTAAACGCCTCGCTCGCGGGACAGGCGCCGTCCGCGAAGCCGCGAAGGTCGCAAAGTCAGAAAAGTCAAAAAGGCCTCCAAAATCGAAACCCAACCCCACTTTTCACTATTCACTTATAACTTTTCACTTTTCACTTCCCCGGATGCTCTCTCGCAAAATCCGTTCCGTTTCCGGGCCTTTGTTGCACATCAAGTCCAAAATGGACAAGTCGGGCGAAAATACTTCCCCGAATACCTGCAAGTAGGACTTGGGTTGGAACCATTCGGGCATGAATCCATCCTTGGGGTCAAACGCTTCCCGATAGTCGGCTTCATAATGCTCCGTGTCGAGATACTTTTCTGAAATCGTCCAAGTGATCGGCAAACGAAGGCTGTCGCGCACCATCGTGAGGATGGCGAGGTTGTAATCAAACAGCGAGTCCCATTCACCTTCATAGAATTGTGCGATGCGGTCCTCGAAAAATTCAAAGTAGGGTGACGAACGCAAGGCAGATTCGATGGATTTCCAGTGGTCGGGACGCCACGTGCCTGCCTGCGAAATCTCGCGCAGTGCGATGGGTGTGTGTTCGGCCGCTTTTTTTACTGGAACGCTGAGCCGCAACACTTTATCGGGAGTTTTGATTTCCATCCGGTTAAAAAAGTGCTGCTTGCGGTAGTATTGCCATTTCTCCAAAACGATCGTCTCGGCTTGCAACGCGGCGGCAAACCATGAAACCGAGGGGAAATAATAAACCGGAAAAATTTTCATCTTCTCCGTAAATTTACCTTTAAAAATGAGGCTCTGAGTCGGATTGATTCAGATGCTGAAGAGGTAAAATTAGGAAAATGTTGCGCTATTCGGTGCCTGAATGCAGGAATCACGCCGGAAAAGCAGATTTCGCCGCTCAATGGGAATCCAGATGAAAAGAAGTTTGATACTTTGGTTGCTTTTTGCCGTTTTCAGCCTTCCGTTTGTGGGCGCTGAAGCCAAGGAGCTGATGTACTATGTCGATGTCTGCAATTTCTATGACAAAGCCGGCAAGCCTTATATCGAGGTTTACCTCGACATCGACGCAGCTTCCGTCGCCTATGCCAAATCTGAAAGCGGCGGGTTGCAGGGATTGATCGACGTGCGGTTCACCGTAACCAAAAAAAGTGGGGCAGGGTCGAATGAAATTCCATTTGACAAGACTTTCGACCTTTGGAGCCCGGTGATTGCCGATACGACTGCCGACCAAACCCGGTTTGGGATCATGGACATCCGTCGCATCAGCCTCGAGCCTGGTGAATATGAATTTACCGGCTACCTCAAGGACAAAATTCTTCAAGATGCCCATCCGCATAAATTTGTTTTGGATGTGACCGTCAAGCCACAGCCATCGCAGCTGATGAGCATGAGCGACATCGAGTTTGTGCAATCCGTCAAACCGACCACCGAAATCAGGTCACATAGCAAATTGGGTTACGACATCTTGCCGCTCGTGACCAATGGCACCTATCAGGATATGGATTCGCTGCAGTTTTACTTCGAAACCTACAATTCGCAGATTGAATCCGAAGGCGTCTATTTTGTGAATGCCTTTGTTTCGCTGTCCAACAGCACCTCCAAAATCAAGAATCTGAGCCGCACCATCCGCCAAGCCTCCAAGCCCTTGGATTTGGTCTATTCGGGATTCAACATCAAGGACTTGCCGACGCAGACTTACTACCTCAACATCGAGATTTACAGCAAGGATCAGAAGTTGGTTGCAAGCACGCTCAAGAAATTTTTCGTGGTGAATACGCGCATGGAAATCGAATCGGGAATGAGTGCAAGCGCATTCGACGATGTCTTCAAACTCGACGAAGAGAAGCTCAACTACTACCTCCACACCTTATATTACATCAGCACCAACACCGAGCGGGACTTTGCCAATGCGCTCAAAACGACCGACGAGAAGAAGAACTACTTCTTCAACTTCTGGGAAAACCGCAAAGGCAATTCCGGGAATCCTGTCAAGGCTTGGATGGAGTACAAAGCCCGTGTGGACTATGCCAATCAGCATTTCAAGGCTTCTCATCTTGAAGGCTGGCGCACCGACCGCGGACGCGTGCTGCTCACCTATGGCACACCCAATGACATTGAGCGCAATCCAAGCGACAACAGCAAGCATCCGCACGATGTCTGGCGCTTCAACAAGATCAAAACGCAGTCCAATGTGCGTTTTATCTTCTACAACCCCAACGAAGCTACGGCAGATTATGTCTTGTTGCACAGTGACTTAAATGCCGAAATCAAAGATCCTCGTTGGGAGTTCAAACTCTACCGCAATGTCAATGATGCCAATCTTGACAGGGACCAGATCCAAGGCGGTATTCGGTAAGGTGAGGGAATTCTGTCCCGTTTCCCAACAGCGGATTCGCAGAAAGCATCAGTCCACCTGAAAGTTCCGGTCACATATTATCCTGTCAAGGCGCTGCTGTATTGTTGGAGTTTGCTGCCGATGCCGGTTTTGCACCTTCAAGCTTCCGTATTGGCTTGGTTGTTGTTCAGGGTTTTGGGTTACCGGCGCAAGGTGGTGTTGGACAATCTGCGGCAGTCCTTTCCCGAAAAAACCGAATCGGAAATTCAACGCATCGCCAAAGGCTTCTACCTCAATCTGAGCGATGTGGTGATGGAATCACTGAAGCTGCTGAGCATGTCGGCGGCAAATCTCAAGCGGCGCGTGCGGCATGTGAATCCTGAAGTCATCGGCGAAATGGTCGCCCATGGCGGGGGCGGCATCGCGATCTTCGGGCATTTTGCAAATTGGGAATGGCTGGGCGCAGGAATGGGTTTGCATCTGCCGTTTGGCACAGTCGGCGTGTACAAAACGCAAAGCAGCAGGCTAGCCGATGCTTTGATGCTGCACATCCGCTGTCGGTTGGGCAACGAAATGATCACGATGGAGCAGACCTACCGCGAAAGCTTGACTCGCCTGCAAAAGCCCTGTTACATTGCCTTTTTGGGCGATCAGGTTCCCAATCCGCAGCCCAAACTCTATTTCACGCCCTTGCTCGGCCGGCCCGCGGCGGTGCAACTCGGCATCGCGACCATTTGCCTGAAAATGAACGTGCCGCTCTACTACTTTGACATTCGCAGGGAAAAGCGGGGACACTATGCCGTGACTTTACGCAAGGTGCAGCACGAAGACCTTTTGCCCTATTCCAAGGAAAACAGCTACACCCTCACGGACCGTCATGTCGCGATGCTGGAGGAAATCATTCGCGCAAATCCGACAGATTGGTTGTGGTCGCACCGCCGCTGGAAACGGAAGCCGCAGGAGGATTCGATTCTTTCAAAAAAACTCCAATAGCTGGCCCGACAAGGCAAAAGTTCTGTCCTCGGAGGCATTCAAATTCATTAACTTTGGATTTTCATTCAATACACCAATTAAAATCTACGATTCTCTATGTTCAATCCCTTGGACTTGATGGGCAAACTCAAAGAAATGCAATCCGAAATGGAGCGCGCACGTCAGCGTCTGGACGAAATCACCATCACTGCAGAGTCAGGGGGAGGAATGGTCGTCGTCACTGCGAATGCCAACCGCAAAATCCTCAAAATCACTGTGGATGCCGATTTGATGGACCGCAATGACAAGGAAATCATGGAGGATTTGATCGCCGCGGCCGTCAACAAGGCCATGGAAGCGGCAGAAAATGTTGCCCGCGAAGAAATTGGACGCGTCAGTAACAACTTCATGCCCAACATTCCCGGAATGGACATGAGCCAATTTGGCCGATAAGCTTGAAAATGTTACCTGCTGTCACCATTGTGATCCTGAATTGGAACGGGAAGAGCTTCCTGGAGCAATTCCTGCCGTCTGTAATGGCGACAACTTATCCCAATTTCAAGGTTTTGGTGGTTGACAACGGTTCGTTGGACGAAAGCTTGCCGTTTCTCGCGCAGCACTATCCGACCGTCGAGACCTTGCCACTGGACAAAAATTACGGCTTCACGACTGGCAACAACATGGCGCTGCCGCATGTGACGTCGCCCTACTACGTCTTGCTCAACAACGACGTCGAAGTGCATCCCGATTGGCTGGGTCCGCTCGTGGAAATGATGGAATCGGATGCGCAGATTGCCGCAGTGCAGCCCAAATTGTTGTCGTTTCAGCAGCGCGATCACTTTGAATATGCCGGCGCTGCCGGCGGCTATGTCGATGTACTCGGCTACCCGTTTACGCGGGGCCGCATCTTTGAAAGCAACGAGGTCGACCTCGGACAATACGAAACTGCACATCCTTTAATGTGGACCACCGGCGCCTGCATGATGGTGCGCAAGTCGGTCACGGACCGCATCGGCCTGTTTGAAGACCGCTTTTTTGCCCATATGGAGGAAATCGATTTCTGCTGGCGGGCGAATAACTTCGGCTACAAAGTGATGTATCAGCCCAAGTCGGTTGCTTGGCACTTGGGCGGCGGTACCTTGCCCAAAAGCAACCCGCGCAAGACCTATCTCAATGCCCACAACAGCATTGCGACCTTGCTCAAGAATTTTCCGGCAAGTCAGGTTTGGTACAAATTCTATTTTCGGCTGGTTTTGGACGGCGTATGGGCGACCAAGGCCTTGGTGCAATTCGATTTCAAAACCATCTGGGCAATTTTGAAGGCGCATTGGGCTATATTCTTTGCCTTCGGGTATTGGATGAAGGCTCGGAAACGCACCTACAAGGACTTGCCCGAAAATCCCCAAGCCTCAAGCCGGCTATTATCCCAATAGTATCGTTTGGCAATACTTCATCAAGGGTGTCCGGAAGTTTTCAGGCTTGCCGGGGATCAAGTAGTTCAACCGCCAAGGCGTTACAACGACATTCCCGCTGAACTAGATCTGAAGATCAATTTGTAGTGTCTGCGGCTCAATTATAGCTCGAAGCCATCGCGCCTTCCTTGGTGCCGAGATATTCCTTGAGCGAATCCATTCCTTCGCAGAAAAAGCCACCGTTGTCAGCGATCAGTTTGCCCACTTTGCGCAAAGATTTGAGTTGATGCGGCTGCCAATGAAGTCCGTCGTCTTCGGTAAGCAGGCACATCACGGTCTTTTCGGGGCGTTTGTTGGAATCGTCGGCAACTTCAGCAATGGAATAAAATCCTTCAGCTTTGGGCGTGATCACATACAGGCAGATGTCGCAGTTTTGGCGCTCGACAAGCTCCTGTTGGTAAGCCGCCTCGGTCCATACCGGCACGATCGGATTGTAATAATCCATCCGCAGATCAGGAATCAGTTCTTCGCGCCATTGGCTGTTGTTGCAGGTACCTCCGAGGAATATTTTCATAGTGTATTGTTCAAGTAATCCGAAAATATACCGAATTCCTGAAAAAAGCAAGTGCAGCGTTGAAGGTCAGGCTGCCGATCCCTTGCGCACTTTCCGCCAGATGAGTACGATGGCTGCCACAATCGTCAAAATCAAAAACAAGGCAAATGCGTTGAATCGGCCATCTTTTTTGACCTCCTTCTTGAGGTCGACATCGCCTGCGTAGCGCTTGTTTTCGTTGAGCCTGTCTTCGATTTGACTTCTGGATTTTTTCAGAATGGCCGCCAATTTGCCCGGATCGCCTTCTTCAAACGTCGATGAGATCAGTTCGGTAGAAAATTTTCCGCCAAATCTTGCGAGTGGATCAGCATTGCCTTGAATGGCCGCAGCTTCGGCGGCTGCATGGACGGCGTTGCGTGCTGCTGCCGAATCGACATCTTCTTGCAATGCCTTTTGCAGTTGCGTGAAGCGGTATTGGTTGAAGCGGTACTCGGCTTGGCGCGGTGCTTCCAAAGCAAAAATCGCCTTGCGGTCATAGACTTCTTTGGCCGTTCCGCCCGCGAGCATCCCTGCGCGCATGTAGGCGAGCGACGCCATGTAGTTGGCGTTGAAGCGGTTGGGCTCCTTACTGAGCAAGTCGCCGAGCAGTTCCAAATAGAGCGGCTGCCGTTGCTGATCGATCCGAAACGCGAGTGCGACGACATTCAAAGCCATCAAATAGCCGTTGCCATCCGGTGCCTTGGGTTTCCAGCGCAAGGAGTCTTCGAGGTAGTTGTAAAATCCGCTGTTGAAATGCGGGAAAAGCGGTGCATCCATGCCGTAGGCCTGCAGGTAGCTCACGAGCAACTGCTCCGTGCGAATCCGGCAGGGATTGGGCATCGTCGGGATCGCGCTCGCATGGGCAAGCAGCGCGCTTGCTTCCTTGAGCTTGCCTTCCGCAAGTGCCGCCATGGCGCCGACTTCTACATCCGTGAGCAAGTTGACGTTCAGGGAAGAGTCGATCGTGGAATCATTCTTGAACGCTGCAAGGTTGGCCGCAAGCAGCTTGGAGGCTTCGGCCGGTTTCCCTGCAAAGAGGTATGCCGTCGCCAACGGGCCCAGCTTGCCTTCGGAGTCTTTTTGTAGCGCGCCGACAGTTGATTCCCAAAAGGCCTTCGACGGTTGATCGTTGTAGCCGGTGATCAGCGTGAGGAAAGTCGGTTTCGATCCGGGAAGGGACCAGGTTTTGAATTCGCCTTCGCAATTTTGCGCTTGCAGGTTGCCGAATCCCGCGATTCCCACCCAAAACAATACTTTCCAGAATACTCTCATGCCTTCAAAACCCATTAGCCGCGGCAAAGTTCCCCATTCCTTAGTCCACCTGCAAAAAATTCTCGGCCGGGTAGCCATCCTCATACCAGATGTAGGGAAATTCGGAGATCAGTTGTTGTAGACTGTCGAAGTCGGGCAGGTCGGAACGCAGATAGTAGAAATGTGTACTCTGCGGCTCGCGGCCCCAACAGGCCACCATTTTGTAGTTGTTGAAACGCAAATAGCCTTCCAAGGTATTCGTCATCGCCATCCATTGCGAACCATCGTTGATTTTTGGAATCCCGGGAGACCAATAGTCATGGATCATAAAAAGCGCGGGACGGTATTCATCCAGGTACCATTCGCCGATGATCCCTTGGCGCGCAACCGTTTTGTCATTGAGGCCCCAGGTGTCGATGGCTTTCCATTCGCTGAAGAAGGGAAGGTTGCCAGCTTCGGTAATGGCCATCGTATAGCCTTTGGATTTCCATGGGCGCAGTGCTTTTCCGAGTTCGGCGCGCCCATCTTGGTGGATGCGGGGTTCGCGGGCATAGACAAACCATTGAAAGGCAAGCATCAAAACTGCGAGCGGAATACCTGCAATCAACCATTTTCCACGAAAGGTGAATCCCGGACGCATCATTTCAACGATGGGCAACCAAGCGACCCACATGATCGGCATGAGGATGTATTGAAAGCGGTTGGAGAAGTTCATCGCATTGGACATCAGGATCCAAGCCACCGCAAACAGTACGATGGGCGCATACAACAGCATCGTTTTGCGCCGCGCGTCTTTTTTCCATGCCGCCCAAGCCATGATCGGCAACAGGATGCCGCCCATTTTGACCACGCCGACAAACGAAGCCTTGAGACTTGACAGGTAAAGATTGCCTTTGCCCTTGACGTAGAATGGATTTGGGAGCGGCCGGCCGAAGTAGACCCAATGCCAGATGAAATAGATCAATCCGGGAATGCAAAACAGGAGGAGAAAGCGTTGGATGAGCTGCTTGCGAATGGGGCCCCGCAGATACCAAAGCAGGCTTGCCAGCATTCCGATGACCAATACAACGCCCTCCGGGCGGATCAATCCGGTCAAAATTCCTGCAACCGCAAAACCCGTCGTGAGTCCTGGGCGGGATTCGTCCTCCATCAACCGTAGGAAAAACGAATAGGTCACCAAGCCGGCAAAGGCAAACACGCTTGTCCCAAACAACGCCTCGCAATAGTTCAATCCCGGGCCGGTGGCCACGATCAGGGCGCTGATTCCCGCCGCAAGCGCCGTTCCGTTCCCTCTTCGAATGTGCATGCGATAGACGAATGCCACCGTGAGGAAATGTGCCGTCAGACCCAATAATCGGGCTGCCGTCGCCACATTCAATCCGAGTTTTGCAAGCCCGGCCACCATCACCATGAACAAAAAGTCCGTCGCGCCGTCTACCGGTGCCTCGCCAATGTTCCAGACGATTCCGTGGCCTTGCGCAAGGTGGTCGGAATACCGCAACAGCATTGCGGCATCCTCAAAAGGCGGCAATTCGGATTGAAAATAGAAAAAATAGGCCCAGGCAAACGCGGCGGAGAGCACAACCAACAGCGGCAGCCAAGTCCGCATGAACTGCCGGTCAGGTGAATTCAAGGATGCTGCAGCTTCGCTCAAGTTTTTTTAGGTGAATGCGAAGGCAAATGCCTTATTCCCAGTAGGTATTGTCGTATTTCTCCGGATCGAAGACGATGTTCATTTCGCCGTAAACCCAAATCATATCGCCGACCTCCACTTCATGACCCGTTTCGGTGACTGGCGGAAATTCGGCAATCGCCACGGCCATGTCGATGCTGCTGCGCACGAGCATGCTATGGTCGTTCATGTCGATGACCTTGCCTTGAATGGTGTAGTTGTGCCCGTCTCCAGGTTCCAGAAAGCGTTCCTCCTCATCGACAACTTCCATGTTGCTGCCAGAAATTTCGATTTCGAGCAGCACTTCCTCCACGGAACCGACCGGGTATTTGGCCAATTCCTCCGGACTCATGACGTAGCGGGCATTGATTTCCATGCGGCCGATGGAGCCTTTGACCATGCCTTCAAATTCGCTGTCGTCGTCCCAGCGCTCGATGTCCTTGACAATAAAGGGGTAGCGTTTCATGCTTCCTTGAATTTGGTGATTGGCCCAATTCCGGCATCGGGCAAAAATAGAAAATTGAGGCGGCAATTTGTTTTCTTTTCTTGGGGCGAATCAGATGCAGGCGAGATTCGGCGGATTTGTTTCAGGGACTTTGGGTCTTGTCGGCATTCATTATCTTTGACGGATGTCGTTGCTGGATCCAGACCGCCTCGCCGCCCTGTATGGCAAGAAGCCCGCTGTCAATCAGCCGGTTCAAGGCGACATTTGTGGCAAACGGAAAAAATGCTGCAAAAAATTCAAAGCTGAACTGCGTTGCGAAGATTGCCCGTTGCGGTGATTTTCTAGGCTGCGGGACGAATCCAAAGCTGATTCGACCCGGAAAACTCAAAACGTGCCTTCCCGGTAACCTTTGTGTACGGCGCTGATCACAAGGTAGTTGATCAAGGGCTTTTGCACGGCAAATGGCGTCCACCGAAGGAACCACCAAGCGATTTTCTGGAAGAAAGGTTTGGTCAGAAACCGGAAAATGAGGTCGCCGACTTTTCGGCTGTTGCAGCGATGCACCCAATAGATATGGTTGAGTTCGGGCCATTTTTGGGTGATGTAGCGCAGGCCGGTTGCACCGTATTCCTGCAACTGCGGGAGGGCTTCCTCCAGCGTTTTGGGTTGTGTCGTGGTGACCACGGCTTCCGCATTGAAATAAAATCTCGGCGTGAATTGCCGGTGAATCCGGTAACCGAGCTCCATGTCCTCGCCACCATAGCGGCTGATGGCTTCGTCAAAACCCTGGCATTCCTTGAAATAGATGGAAGGCAACGCCGTATTCGGAGTGATGAAATAATTGAAAGGTACCGTCGCACCGTCGTCGTATTTCGCCACCCCGCGTTCGCTCGAATAGCGAACCCATAGATTGTTGGCGCGGTTGCGGTAGGTCACTGTGCCAATGGAAATCGAATTTCCCCGTTCCAAGATCCGCAAATGCTGATCCAACAAATCTGGCGCAGCCTCCATGTCGGAGTCCATAAATACGGTATAGGTTCCCCGGATATGGCTCAGCGTCAGGTTGCGCGTCGCTGATCGGCCCCGGTTTTCCAGATTCGGATGCGAAAAATACTGCAAGGGAAAGTGGAAATTCGCCAGCGAAAGCCATTCCAAGGTGCCGTCGGTGGAGCCGTCGACCGCCACGAGGACCTCAAAATCATTCCTCCCGATCCGATCCAATGCCGCGAGACAGTTTTTCAGCTCAGGCAGATTGTTGTAGGTGGGAATGACCAAACTGAACAGCATCGCGCAAAAATACATTTCGAGGGCATTGGAACGAATTTTTTTTCCAACGGGCGGATGGAAGCGGTTGTCATGGTCGAATTGCTTTGTCGGTTTTGGCCGTCTGATTCGCGGCATTTTGTTTGTTCCTATCGAAAAACCCCTAAATTTGGCTCCTCAATTGTTTGTGTTCAAATCCGGTATTCGCATGCCACAGATTACGATCGACGGGAAGGCATTTTCTTACGAAGGGCAGCCGATGTTGCTCCAGTTTGCCCTCGACCATGGTGTCGAGATTCCCTATTTCTGTTACCATCCAGCCATGAGCATCCCCACCAATTGCCGCATGTGCTTGGTGGATGTCGGTTTCCCCGCCACTGACCGTGCCACGGGGGCACTGAAATACGATGAAAGCGGTCAATTGATCGTGAATTGGGGCCGCAAACCCGCGACTGCCTGCAATACGCCGCTTTCGCCCAACATGGTGGTGAAAACAAGCGCAAGCAGCGCGACGGTCAAGGAATATCAGGAGGGCGTGTTGGAATACATGCTCATCAACCACCCCCTCGATTGCCCGATTTGCGACCAAGCCGGCGAATGTCCGCTCCAAATATGGACCTATAAATATGGTCCTGAAGGTTCGCGCTACGAATCTTCCAAGGTGCACAAACCCAAGCGCGTCGAACTCGGCCCCAACGTGGTCCTCGATGCCGAGCGTTGCATCAACTGCACACGCTGCGTGCGCTTCACCGAGGAAATCAGCAAGACCGCCCAGCTTTCCATCATCGGCAGAGGCGAGAAAAACTACCCGAGCACGGGTCCCGGCGAGATTTTCGACGATCCGTACTCCATGAACACGATCGATATCTGCCCTGTGGGTGCGCTCACGAGCAAGGATTTCAGGTTCAAGGCAAGGGTTTGGGAAATGGCCTACACGCCTGGTGTTTGCACCGGCTGCGCCAAAGGCTGCAACATCGACGTCTGGGTCCGTGACAACAAAGTCATGCGCCTCACCCCACGCGACAACGCCGAGGTTAATCAATATTGGATGTGCGACGCAGGTCGCCTCGACATCCAAAAATTCAACGAAAACCGCCTCTCCGGTGCGCGCACCAAGGGCGACGTGCCGGTCGACATCGACAAGGCCGTTGAAAAAGCTGCCGAATTGATCAAGAAATTCGAAGGAACCGTCCATTTCATCGGTTCCTCGCGGGCTTCGCTGGAAAGCAACTACGCTTTGAAGACGCTTGCCAAAAAGGTCAGCCCCAACCACAAGGTGTTTTACCTGACGCACGAGGAAAAAGGATGGGGCGACAGCCTCCTGCGCCGCGACGACCGCAGCCCCAATGCCAAAGGATGTGAACTGCTCGGCATGGAGCCGCTCCGTCTGAGCGATTTGCTCAAGCGCTTCCATGAAGGTGAATACAAATTCATCTACATGCTCGAAGACACCGAGGCCCTGAAGGCGATCGCACCTGCCAAGTTGGATGCAATGACGATCATCGCGCATGCCACGCACCACGTGCCCGGTATGGAAAAGCTCGATGTCGTATTGCCTGCCGCAATGGAAATTGAAGCCGAAAGCACCTACATCAACGAAGACGGCAAGGCCCAATACACCAAAATGGCCAAGCAGATCACGCAAATGACACCCGAAATGTGGATGCGCCTCCCCAAGAGCCGCCTCGACAAGGCTGCCGTTGCCGTGGACCGCTGGCGCACCGTCGAAAACATCAACGACGTGCTCCCGAGCTGGAAACTGCTTTCCAACCTGAGCCGCCCATTGGCCAAGGATCTGCAGCTGAAAGACCACAAAGACGTGGTCGCCAAGCTCAAAGGCGAATTGCCAGCCTTGAAAGATTTTGAGGTGAGCTACAAGATTCCGAAGGAAGCCTTCAAGGTCACACAGTTTGATTTTGCGATCAAATAAGAAATAGAAAAAGCGCCTCCGGGCGCTTTTTTTGTTGGGGGTCAGTGAAGGGCTGGGGAGTGAATTTGAGTTGTTGTAGGGATCTCGAGGATCCCAACCAAACCTGTCCCTGGCTTTACCCCTAACCGGCAACAATTTGATTTTGTACACATTACAAACAACTATGCTCACTGAACGACTTTCACGTGGGTCATTATCAATATGTTCATAGGATTTCGATCCCACCCAATCCTACTTACACCCACATCCCCGCCTCGAAAAATCCAGAATCGTCATCGGTGGTTTGGTCACATGCTTCGCCGCGCGGTGCGCGACGCGTTTGTGCACACGGTAGGGCGAACTGCAGGCACCAACGCCGGCGGCAATCAATAAAAACACGGATAGGATGAAAACAAACCTTCTCATGGATGACCTCCTCCCAAAGATGAAGACAAATCCGTAACGAAGGACCTCGCGCTGCAAACATATTCAGCGGGCGGATGTTTAGAAGCTGGAAGCGAATGTAAATCCGCTGTCGCGTGAATTGGATTCTTTGTTTTCTAATCCGCGGCGGGGGTCGTATTTTGCGTCTGGTTTCGATGGCCTATCCATCATGGTTTTTACTACAAGAAAAGAATTGACTTATGGCTTTTACACTTCCTGCATTGCCTTACGCGTATGACGCGCTTGAGCCGCACATCGACGCCCGCACGATGGAGATTCACCACTCCAAGCACCACGCGGCCTATACCAACAACCTCAATGCCGCCATCGAAGGCACCGACCTCGCTGGCAAAACCATTGAGGAAATTTTGGCGACTGCCTTGAGCGGCGCACCTGCCATCCGCAACAATGGTGGCGGATTCTGGAACCACAACCTCTTTTGGGAAGTCCTGAGCCCAACGGGCGGCGGCGAACCAACCGGCGCACTCGCAGCAGCGATTGCACGTGACTTCGGTTCATTCGCAGATTTCAAGACCAAATTCAATGCTGCTGCAGCAACACGTTTCGGCTCCGGCTGGGCTTGGTTGATCAAAGGCAAGGATGGTGCTTTGACCGTGACGAGCACCCCCAATCAGGACAATGCCCTGATGGAGCCCGGCACCGGTACGCCGATCCTCGGCTTGGATGTCTGGGAGCATGCCTATTACCTCCACTACCAAAACCGCCGTCCAGACTACATCAACGCATTCTGGAACGTCGTGAACTGGGAAAAAGTCGCTGCCTGGTACGGCAAGTAATCGATTCTCAAGAAAACATCAATGAAAATGGGGCTGCGGAATAACCACAGCCCCATTTCTATTTTGGTAGCGGATAAACTTAGTTGGCCTTCACGGCCTTTTGGCCGAGGGCGATGAACTCAGAGGCTGGCTTGCCACCCATCACACGGGATTTCACTTCGCCGTTGCCATCGAGGAACAGCAGCGTTGGATAAGCCATGACGCTGTAGCGGCGGCCCAAATCGGGTCCTTCGCCTTTTTCCATGTCCACTTTAATGTTCACAAAGTGGGCATTGTAATACTCGCCGACGGATTGATCTGTGAATACGTTGGCCGCCATGAAGCGACATGGTGCACACCATGATGTGTAGGCATCCATGAAGATGAGCTTGTTTTCACGCTTGGCCTTGGCTTGTGCCTCGGCAAATGTGCCGTGAAAAAACTGGATGCCCTGTGCATCGGCCTGCGCCTTGACGCCAGACGCGCCGGCGATCATAAACAGGGCCATCAGAATCAATGCAAATTTTGTAACGTTTTTCATATTCAATACCGAGTAGTGCTCAATCCTAAGTACAAATCTATATTACCAAATGCAAAATAGGTAACAGCTTTTCCACGAATTAGCGGAATCGCCTACAATTCATACGAAAGACAAAGAGCGATGTTGTAGGAGGTAAACTTTCAGCCTCCTGCAACACATCAATCAAATTGTATGCCAAATGCCATGGATTCCTGCAAACGGCGTTCAAGACCATTACAAATGTCCTATTCGTTTTAATCTCAATCCGCCATTCGCTAAATTTGGCGTTGGAAATCGTTTACATTTCGTTCAACAAAGCCGGGGTGGCATCTTTTCATGGAAAAATTTGAACAGTTCATCGCGGAGCAGTCGCAATTCCTCTCCGAATTCAACTACTTTCAGTTCGTTCTCAACTTCTTGGTGACTGCAGCCCTGGCCTTTCTCTTGGGTATGTTCTACACGAAATTCGGGAACGCAGTCAGCAACCGCCGGCGATTTTCAAGGAATTTCCTTCCGCTCGCGCTCACGACCATGCTCATCATTTTTGTTGTCAAGACCTCCATTGCGCTGTCGTTGGGTTTGGTGGGCGCCTTGAGCATCGTGCGTTTTCGCGCAGCCATCAAGGATCCGGAGGAACTGACCTACCTGTTTTTGACCATCGGCCTTGGCGTTGCAGCAGGTGCTGGCGAAATCTGGATCGCCATTTTTGCATTTCTGATCATTTTCGTGCTCCTGCTCACGCAGGCGATGCTGCGCAAGCGCGCGAGCTTTACCTCCGCCGACAACATGCACCTCAACCTGAGCACGAGCCACAAAGACCTCGCCGCGATTACCAAGATTCTCTCGGAAGTGTTTTCATTCGTCGAATTGAAACGCATCGACGACGACGGGAAGCAACTCGACTTGAGCTATGTCGTGGAGGCCAATTCGATTCAGCAAATCGACCAAGCCCGCCAAAAACTCTCGGCATTGGCCCCTGATATTGCCATTTCATTGGTCGAGCAACGCAACATTGCTGTATGAGGATTCAAAAACAGCAACGCGGCAGCAAGATTTGGTTGCGGAGGGGCCTGTTGGCATTTGCCGCAGTTTTGCTCCTTGCCGCAGCTTATTTTGGATGGAAGAAATTCAAGAACCGGTGGCGTGCGCAGGCGGTGATAGCCTGCGACATGGAAACTGTTGAAAAAGCTGCTGATGGCACTTTTTTTCTTGCGAATGGGGTCCGGCTCTTCAACGGTCAAACCCAAACCGAAGGCGTTGCACGATCAGGGACCCACAGTTGCCTGGTTTTTGACAAGCAGGAATTTGGCGCAACCTGGCAAAGTACAGACTTTCAACCTGGGGATGTCTTGGAGGCAAGCATCTGGCGCAAAAGCACCGAGCATGCCGGCTTTTTGATCGCAGACGGCTCCTGGGGATTTTACAAGGAGGCGACGCTGACCGGCAAACAAGACGGGGAATGGGAGGAACTGACCGTGCATGTGCGCGTGCCCACCTATGTGAAGGAAGGGACTTTCAAATTTTATGCCTGGAACCCCGGCGCCTCACCGGTCTATTTTGATGACCTCGCTGTGCGGCATGTGAAGGCGGGACAGGAATTCACCCCGGCGACCCTGAAACCGGAAGATGAAATTACGACGATCGACTTGGTGATTGGCGACAAGGGGATGAGTTCCTTGCAGCAGCAACGTGACGCGGCCATGAAGGCGGGTCTCCTCAGTGCCAAGGAAGAAGGTTGGGTCAAGGTGAAAATCCTCGAAGGCAAACAGGAATTCAAAGGAAAATTGCGATTGAAAGGCGACTGGACCGACCACCTCATGGGCGACAAATGGTCCTACCGCATTCAGCTCGACAAGGAGCAGGCTTGGCGCCGCATGACGACATTCTCTGTCCAGAATCCCAAGACCCGGTATTTTCTCAGCGAATGGATTTTTCATCGGTGGCTGGACAAGGAAGACATCCTTACCCCGCGTTACGGCTTCATCCGGCTCAAAGTCAATGGCGTTTCCAAAGGCCTCTATGCCTATGAGGAGCATTTTGAGAAGCAGATCGTCGAATACAACAGCCGCCGGGAGGGGCCGATCCTGAAGTTTGATGAGGAGGGGCTATGGGAAGCGCAAGGGATCTCCATCGACAACGAAGTGGATGACTTCGAAACAAAAATCCCGGCCTATAAATCCTCCAATTCGATCCCATTTGGAATGAAGGCGGCCTTGAAAGACAGCGCCGTGTTGCGGCAGGTCGAAATTGCCTTGAAACTGGTCGAGCAATACAAAACCGCCCAAAAGACGGTCTGGGAAACATTCGATGCCGCCAAAGTCGCCCGCTATTTTGCGGTCACCGATATGATGAATGCGCAGCACGGCCTCATCTGGCACAACCAACGATGGTACTACAATCCCGTGATTTCAAAACTGGAACCCATTGGTTTCGACGGATTTACAGACGTGGGGCCCCTTTTGTGGATTGACAAGCCCTTCATCGGATTTTCCAGAAACATCCGCTACATGTCGGCCGGCTACCGCGAAATGATGTTTGAGCGCTTTTTTCACGATCCGAAATTCTTGGAACTCTACATAGGAACCTTGTTCAAATTCACTGATCCGGCCTACATCAATGCCTTTTACAACGAAATAGAGCCGCAGATCGCCTACTACGAAGGGGTGTTGCAAGAAGAATGGCCCGATTACCAATTTGACCGAAAGGCATTTTTTGACCGGGCAAAATCCTTGCGTTTGCTGCTGCAGCCCCTTGCAGAAAACTTCTGTCAAGGCATTTCTGCAAGGCAAGACCGACAGGGGCTACCATTACCGCGTGTACAATTTTCATTGCCTGCCGGTCATTTTGACAGGGGTCGGGAAAAAGCAAGACAAATCGGATGCGCCTTTCTCCGAAGAAAAATTGCTCGATGCCTACAACAATGAATACCCAGCCGAATACCTCGATGTCTACAGCGCAGCAGAAGGCAAATGGGTGTTTTTCAAGGTTCCCGGGATCGACAGTATGTTCACGGCAGAGGTGATGCCTTGGGAGGAACCCAGCGGACTCACGCCCGAGCAATCCTTGTTCAAGGACCTCAAAATCACCAGCAATGCCATTTACCAGGTCAATGACAGCACCAAACGCGTGACGTTCAAGTCGGGCAAATACAAAACAAGCCAAGACTTGTTGTTCCCGCCCGGCTATCAAATCTGGTTTGAAAAAGGCGTCGAATTGGACCTGACCAACAAGGCCAAATTCATTTCGAAGTCGCAGGTGCTCATGTTTGGAACGCAGGAGGAGCCGATCTTGGTCACGAGCAGCGACCATTCCGCCAATGGCTTCACGGTCTTGCAAGCACCCACAAAGTCGGAGTTTCACTACGTGGCATTCGACAATCTGAATACACTGCATTACAACGGATGGAACCTCACCGGCGCCGTGACCTTGTATGAATCGGAATGCTATTTTGACCATGCCCGCTTCGTCAACAACCATTGTGAGGATGCCCTCAACACCATTCGCTGCGTCTTTACCTACAACGACTCCTACATCGGCTACACATTTGGCGATGGATTCGACTCCGATTTTTGCACCGGGACCTTGACCAATGCCATGTTCTCGCATACCGGCAATGACGGGATGGACTTCTCAGGCAGCAAGATTACTGTGGTCAGCGCAACGATTGAAAATGCAGGCGACAAGGGCATCAGCATGGGGGAGGAGTGTACCGCAACCATCCTCAACGCCACGGTCCGCAATTCGGTCATCGGCATTGCAGCCAAGGACCTTACGCAGGTGACCATCGAAAACATCGAGCTTTACAACAATGAGCAAGGATTCGCGGCCTACCAGAAAAAGCCGGAATATGGTCCCGGGACGTTCATCGTCAAGAAGTACAAAGCCGAGGGCAACAAGCAATTGCATGTATTGCAACAAGGGTCCAAACTGATTCTCGAAGGCAAAACGATCGAAGGCAAATTCTGATGCGTTACGAACGGAAATACCGCGTCGAGGACCTGAGTTTACCTGAGCTCCTTCAAATTGTGCGGGATCATCCGATGTCCTTCAGGCGGTTACATCCCGACCGGCAGGTCAACAACATCTATTTTGACACCGACGAATTGCATTTCTTCCAGGAAAATCTCGCAGGCGTCGGTCAAAGGCAAAAACTGCGATTGCGGTGGTATGGAGACGATCATTTGTTTGCCCATGACCCCGTTTTGGAGATGAAATGCAAGGACAATTTGCTCGGACAGAAGTTTGTGGTCGATGCTGACGACTTTGAAGTTGCTGACCGTTTGCAGCTGATGCAGGTTGCCAAAACAGGTATCGATAACATGTGGCAAATGGACATTGCGCAGCAGGTTGCGCCGACTTTGAAAGCCCTTCGCCTTTCGCCGAGTCTGCTCAACACGTACCAACGCAGCTACTACGCCACTTACAACGGCAAATTCCGCCTGACCATCGACCGCGCCATCCACAGTTATGCTTTTAATGCCCGCAACGAACCCAACCGTCTTCCGGTCAAGGATGAGGCCATCGTCGTCGAAATCAAATACGAATCCGAACACGAAGCCGAGTTCCAGCATGTCGGGCAGCGCTTGCCGATGCGCGTCGGGAAAAATTCAAAGTATGTGATCGGCATGTTGCAAGTGGGCAATGTCTAGGAGGTTGCGTAAATTACCACGATGCAAAAATTGTCGAATTGGAGCTTGAAAGGTCGGTCCTGCCATGGCAGGTGGGGGCCCTCGGCTGTTCATTCGACACAAGGTTACCTAATTCCTTCCCATGGCTGACCAACGTCGACGGGCCTATTGGGTGTGGTTATTGGGTGGAATTGTTGCCGCCCTCGTGCTATGGTGGTATTGGCCGCAAGACCGACAATTCAGCTCCTCCGACGATCGCTATGGCTTCCCCGCCATGCAAACCGTCGAACTCAAGGTGGGCAAGAAGCAAATGGCAAGGCTGCACGTGCGACGTGACCATGCGCTGGAATTGGGGATTTTGCAGGAAGACGACAGCAGCTGGGTCAAGGCCGAGCTGATCGAAGGCGAGCGCAATTGGCCGGTGCGCATCCGGCTCAAAGGCGACTGGGTCGATCACTTGGAAGGCGACAAATGGTCATTCCGCGTCGAATTGAAAGGCGAAGGTGCGTGGCGGCGAATGACCGAATTTTCCCTCCAAAGTCCGGAGCGCAGAGGTAACCTCAACGAATGGCTGTTTCACCAAGTGCTCGCGCGCGAGAATGTCCTTTGTCCGCGGTATGATTTCATCTACCTCGTCCTCAACGGCGAAGATTGGGGAACCTATGCCGTCGAGGAACACTTCGCCAAGGAATTGCTGGAAAGCCAGGGCCACCGCGAAGGTCCGATTTTGCGATTTGACGAGTCGGGCATGTGGGATGCCCGCGTAGCGGCCTTGCGGGACAGCGCCTTCCCCTACATGCAAATTCCCTTCCAAGAGGCGGCCACCGTCAAACCCTTCAAACAAAAACGAACGCTTGCCGACACCACGCTCAGCCAGGAATTCCGCATCGCCAATCAGCTCATGCAGCAGTACCGTGACGGTTCCGCTGCCCCCAGCGAATTGTTTGACTTGAGTCTCGTTGCCAAACAATACGCCCTCGTCGATCTATTTCAGGCCTACCATAGCCTGATTTGGCACAACCGGAGATTCTATTACAATCCCGTGACCAGCAAGCTCGAACCGGTTGTCTTCGATGCATTTACGGGAGAGGAGAATGACAGCTATATCCAAGGCCCGATTTGGGGCTACAAAACCGATGGCTTCCATCCGATGGGTGATTACCACGATGTCACCGGGGATCTTTTCTTTCGGGACGAAGGGTTTGTCCAGGCTTACTATGCGGCCTTGGACCGATACAGCAAAGCTGGATTCTTGGACAGCATTCTGCTAAGCCTGCAGCCACGCATCGCCGAGCGCGAAAAGTTTATTGAAATGGATGCCTCCGGCTACCGCTTGAAAACACAACCTTGGAAGGACAATGCGCTTAAAATTCAAGCTTTGTTCGCAGCAGCTGCCGACGCCAAAAATTTGATGATTGCCACCGAAGAAATTCCTGAGGTAGGCGTTTGCCAATCAGTGCGAAATCTAGGTCCGCTTCACCTCCAAGTTTGGGTCAAAGGGCGATTCGAAGAAACGGTTCAAATGCTGCCGCCTGCTGTGCCGGGAAATGAGAATTGTATCGCCTTATTCAAAACCGCAAATCCGTCGGAAATCCGGTGCCGGGTACCCAGCCTCAGCCCTCCATCTCCTGAAACCGAACGGTAAATTCGGTAAAGATCCCTTGCTTGCTTTCGACCATGACGCGGCCGCCGATTTCACGCAGCGCGCGTTGCACCAAGTACAAGCCGAGGCCATGGCCCTTTGATTTTTCCGATCCCCTGAAAAACAGGTCATAGATTTTGTCCCGGATTTCATTGGGGATGCCGACCCCTTCGTCCCGGATGCGAATCAAAATCCCTTCGTCTTCTTTTTGCAGCAGGATGTCGATTTTGGGCGAATCATTGCTGGCATCACGCCGGAAGACACAGGCATTCTCCAGCAGATTCTCCAAAATCACACGGATCAAATTTTTGTCGACCATCACCGGCCGTTTCAAATGGTCTTCCAGTCGGATGTCGGGAAATTTCACGCCCGGGATTTCCTTGAGTTGCGGCCGGATATCCAAAATCAGCTCCTCCAGATTCACCGGACGGATGTCGCGAAATCCATGTTTCAATTCGTGGACCACGACAATCTTCTTGAGAATCTTGTCCATGTACACCGAAACCGCTTCGATCAGGTCGATCGACTGCACCAAATCTTTGATTTGACCAGAGCTTTTGGCCATCATCACCAAACCTTTGAGGCGCGCAACCGGCCCGAGCAAGTCGTTGGCACTGTGATAGACAAATTCGCCGAGGGCTTCATTTTCCGCGATCAAGCTCTCCACCGCGTCTTGCAACGTCTCCGTGCGTTCGGCCACCACGGCATCATAATCGATATTGCTCGCCTGCAAGCGGGTACTCACGCGGGCGAGCTCCTGTTTGCTTTCGCCCAGTTCCTCGTCCTTTTCTTCCAGCAATTGTCGCACCTGTGCAGCATTTCTCCGCGAACGCAACAGGAAAAACAATCCGCCAGCCAGACTCAACACCAAAGCAGCAAGGCAAATCCAGAGCAACATCCTTGTTTGGCGCAAATCCTTCGAAGCAGATTTAGCATCCGCAACTGCTTGCTGCGTTTCCTGACGGTTCCCGAAATCTGCCTCATCGTCCAGCCTGACCTGCAACGCCAAACTTTGATTGCGTTCCTTTTGCCGTTGCAGGCTGTCACGCGCCACCGTGGCCCGCTGAAAATGATCGAGTGCCCGGCGCCAGTCTCCCTGGGTTTCGTAGGCCTTGGACAGCAATTGATTGACCGTCGACAGCGGTTTGTAGAGTTTCAGGCTGTCGGCAATCGCAATCGCGGAGTCCCCGTGGCGCATCGCCCGACCATAGTCACTGCGAATCAATGCCGCTTGCACAATTCCTATGCGTGCATCCAACGCCGGTCCGGCCTCGGGACGGTTGCGCAGCAAAGCCAAGGCATCATAGCAACGCCGTTGCGCCGAATCCGGCAGTCCAAGCTTGATTTCCGCTTCTGCGATTTTGATCAACGCCAAGCCAGCACGGTACACCGCGCGGTCTTCCTTGGCCAAGGTGTAGGCACGGTTCAGGATTTGCAGCCCTTTTTCCGGTTTGCCCGAGCGCGTCGTCGCCGTGCCTTCGCCCGTGAGGGTGACAAGTTGGCCATTTCGGTCTCCCGAAGCTTTCCAAGCATCAAAGGCCGCGCGGTGTTGCGTCGCCGCCGAATCGTTCCGGCCCTGCGCGAGCAGCACATTACCCAGTGCCTCACCTGCGATTGCGCGACCACGCACGTCGCCCGCAGCCGAGGCCGCACGGATCGCCGCCTCAAAATATTTTCCTGCCTGATCCAAACTGCCGAGCTCCTGGAAGAGCTTGCCCCGCAGATGGTCGGGCGCCCACCAAGCCAGCGAATCACCTGCCAACAAGGAATCGGCACGGTGGCAAGCTGCCAAAGCATTGTTCCAGCCATGGCGTGCGATGTCCATTTCGGCTTCCACCAAGGCGCATTCTGCCAAGCCATGCAGGTCATTGGCCTGGCCAAATTCCGATTGGCAGATTTCGAGGGAAGCGTCGGCGTCGTCGAGTTCGCCTTGGGCGACAAAGGCGCGGGTCTGCAGCAGGCGGGCCTTGGCTTGGCCATGGGCGTAGCCGATTTTGCGGCTCAGGCTCATGGCTTGGGAAGCGATGCCCATCGCGGAGTCCGGATAATCGCGCAGCGTGGCCTCGCTAATGCGGCAAAGTGCAAGCACCCGGCTGCTGTCTTGTGGCAAAACCGCAAGACTTTCAATGTCTTGATCCAGCCGTTGCGCCCTGAGATTCAGCAAACATCCGCAGGTCAGGAACAGCATCCCCAGCCATTTCAATCCAAATCCGCGCATGACATGATTCCCTGTTTTCATGAAAAGTCCGGCAATTTACAAATTTTCAAGGGAGATCGAGGCGGGAGTTTTTTGGGGATTTGGGTGCCAAGTAGTCGCGGAGTCGATTTGGCCTTGGGCGATCCCCTGCTGCCGCGCGTAGCACGGCAGCAGGGTCGGGCGCTTCCGGGGTTCCGTCGTTTGGACCGCGCTGCAAGGCAGCCCAGTCCAAACGACCTCCTTCGGAGCCCTCCAGCCCCCTATCGCAAAAAGGCGATGCAAAGCACCGCCAACAACTCCTTATCCATGTCCTTCAAAATCACCGATGCCGAAGGATATGGATGAGAGGCAGGGACGGCAGCTTTTATTGCCCATCCGCACTCAAATTCAAACTCAACCTCAAATCGCACTCTGGGCCGAAATCCTAACCCTTCTGCCGATTACAGATATCGTTTTCTCGATAATCCCAACTTTAACAATGTCTGACCAGCCACCCAAACTATATTTTACCAACCGCCTAGCATGAACCCCAAGCCACATCAACAAATGCAATCCACATCCGTAGGCCATGTAAGAATACCAATTTTGAAAACCACCTGCCAAGCCACCTCTTTGCTTGCCATTAGATCTCCGGTAACCCCTTGGACACATATTTTTGGCCATTTCGGGCCGTTTTATCTATCTTGGGGTTGTCTTTATCTCTTTCAACCACTTAGTACAGGGCTTATGAAAAGGTTTCTATCAATCCTTACATTCTGTCTGTTTTTGGTCTCCTTGGTCTCCGCCCAAGGAAACGGAAATGGCGGCTACGGCAACAATGGAAACGGGACAGGCAACGGAAATGGCAACGGTGGCATCGGCAACAATGGATTTGGCCAAGGCAACAGCCCATGGGCGAATGCCAATTGGCCCCAATGGTTGATCAATTGGCTCGAAAACGGTGGACAGATTCCGCCACTCGTAGCTGCAGATGTAATTTGGGAAGCCAGAGGTTGGGGCATGCAACACTTCGGATTTACCTATTTTCAGATGTTGCAAAAATATCATCAAGGCCAGTTCTCGATCCAATACATTTCTACCGCCCCTCCTTCATTGACTTTCAGGCTGCGACATCTAGGAGGGCTGGACATTACCGTTTTAATCAACATCTAGGGCTTTGAGTTTGCCTTCCACCCACTGAATAAAAGCAAAAGTAAATGGCTTAAAGGTCGTAGCCGTTGATTGATGGTAGTGGATTAGCTGCTGTTTCAATGATCTCAGTTCCATTCCAAGGCTGAAGGCCTTCGATAGGTTGGTCCGTTTCGACAAGCCAGAGACAATGGTATAAAAGGGATTTGAAGTGTCAGAATTCATAGACGGCTTCAAATGACGTTTATAGCTTGTTCCATACGATTCCAAGCCTCGGTCATCTTCCTCTTCTAGTAAAATCACAAGGTGCAAAATCTTGTATACTCCTTCAACGGACAATCCCCGAAGGGAGCTCGAAAATTCGTACAGAGTATTGAAAGTGTCCCTTGCCAAAGCAATGTTGCGAACTGCGACATGGTAGGAACAAACATAAAGCAATGATGTGAGGGTCGTCATGTTGATCGGCGATGACATAAGCAGGTCCCTATGTTGGTCCCAAACAGTTACCCCTTCCAAGGCAATGGAAAGATTCTCACTTTCAAATCCATATCGGCACAAAGTGTGGAGGTAGAACCCCCAATACGCTTCTTTGCAAGCTGAAGTCGAAGGCGCTGACTGCTTGAAGGACGTGATTATCTTTTCAACCCCTTTTCTGTTCCCAAGGTCAAAGTAGTAGGCCGATATGCGGAACAGAAGTGACAAATGTTCCAGAACGAGCTTGGAACGAATAGAACTGTACCCATTGAGAAGCGCAAGAATTTTTTCAGCTGATGCAGATGCGCCTGTGCGATCTCCAAGAAAATAGTAGTTAGCCTCGTCAATCCGCAGCTTCTGGATTTGAATTGTGATCGGCCACGAGTCTATTGGCCGATGAAAAAACTCCGAGTCGAAATAGTTCCTGGCGATACGCTCATCAAACATTCCCGTGGAAATGAACATGTTTTTATTGGTTTCCCGAGAGCGAATCCCAAATTCCTCCACTTCCATGCCAAGCATCTGCCAATTAAGGTTCTCAACTGCCAATCCATTCAAACGCAGCAATTCGGTGGTTTGGAAATCACCTTGATAGTGCGCTCTCACAATTGCCATTTCCTGCTCGTAAATTTTGCCGAGCCACCCAAACTCTTCCTGATCGATTGCCTTCTGTTTAGCCTCTTCGATAAACTCCAAGGCGACATCATACATTTTCCATTGGATGAGCACCCCAACATCTAAGCAGTGTTGTTCAACTTCATGGGTATAAAAGCCCAATGTCCTTGCCGTCCTGATGAGCCAATTTTTTGCAACACTACGCATCGATATGAGGTTGCAATTCGAAAATTGCCGTTTTTCTGCCTCAGGATCATAAGTTGGCATCGCACGTAAAAACTCAAGTAGTTTGAATTGCATCGTTTGTTTGCCGTATGTCTGCGAGTAAGCCTTCAACTCCCGCCATTGGTCATCGTTTAGCTTGTGGGTCATTACCCACAAGGTTGGCGAAGGCCTACGTGGCTTCCTTGATGACTTTTGTTCTATGACCATAGCGGGTGAAACCTATAGCGACCGAGGCGATTCCTGATTATTAGCAAGATAATACCTTTTCCGAAAGCAAGAAACTGATTTGCGAGGATAATAGATACTTTGGAAGCAATTCTTTTTCTGTCACTTCATACCTTAGCCTCAGTTAGTGAAAATGCAGGGAATTAAAGTTCTGCTAAAAGAAAAGGGCAACAGGAGGCAGGTTGATGTAGGTAAAGACAATCTCAGATGCCGCCGCCCATTGCCCTCAAAAGTTAACCCGGTCCTTTGCGGGACCGGTCCTTTTCTCATAATCTTTCAAAGTGGCTACAGTTTGGCGACGACACCACAGAGAAAGCACGATCTTTGACGTAAACCTACGCACTATTTTAAAGACACCAATATTGGTACGCGAACAGACCGCATTTCATTGTTTTGTTGCGTTCCAATGTTGATTGGTTGTAGTTGGATGATAGGCCGCCTTTGAGGCGCTTATCCGTCCCGCTTGCGGGCGGGACGTCAAGCGCCTGCTTGGGTTGGAAAACCAACTTATCCGGGCTGGATTTTAAAAACAGGGGTGATTCCAAGGTGGCGGCGGTTGTGCAGGGCAGGTTTTTAGTTTTGACAAGTCCCAATATTTGGCAGAGATCAAAGGCCGATTAATTAGGCTCTGCCTCCGCCGCCATTCTTGAGTTTTGAAGGCTCCCCTTGTACCTACTGCCGTGCCCTGAATATTCTGGTTTCGGTTTGACACAAGTTGTCAAAGTTGTGCGTTAGGTTGCATGCATTCACCGTTGAGCCACGATCTCAACTTCTTGTTTTACTGTAATTACTACCCTTATGCCCGTTCAAAGGAATTTTCTAGCCACCTTACCTTCTGCTTTCCCATCACGTTTGGGAGCGGCAGCAAGCGCGATCCGCGAAGCATTGGCCTTGCACTTATTTGCCAATCGAATGAAGTTTCGAGGCACGAATTTGTTGGCAATGTTCCCCCTGCTGATCCTCTTGCTGACGATGCCATTCTCGGCATCCGCACAAGTGATGGGTGGCTCGGGTTCAGGGCAATCCGTCCCCGCACCTGCTACCAAAGCTGATCTCGATGCAGGCCCGGTCGGGGACAATGTCAACCTGTTTACGGGCAATTTATCCCTTTCCTATTCCTTTGGCAATGTCGCAACCTTGTCGGGTTTGACCTTTCCCCTCGAACTCCAATACACGGGCAATGTGCTCCAAGGCCTTGATCCTGTGCAGAATTCAGGGATTCCCTACGGCGAAGGCTGGGCATTGACCAATGCGGCCATCACCGTCGATGGCTATGCATGGGACTTCACCGAGGCAGACCCCTTGCCAACTGACCCCGTACTAGGTACATCCTACAGTTTAGAGGATGTCGAGAAGCGCGGTCAAGTCTATTTCGCAAACCCACGGCTGCAATTGCCCGGCGGCGGCGGCGGTCGCCTTGTCTACAAATATCCCGACAAAACGAATCCCACTATTGCGGTTTACCATTTGGATGCCTTTGACACATATATAGAGGTACGTTTTGATGGTGAAACCTGGGTGGCACGCACAGATGATGGCACCGAATGGGTCTTTGGCCTCGCGCAATACACCGAACGAAATCCGACGAATGTCACCGCTCACCTTGATGCTGCAGGCGTCGGCCCCATGCTCCCGCATGTTGAAATTTCGCGCTGGCATCTGACAGAAATCAGGAACGCCAACCATCCCAACGGCCAACGCATCGTCTTGGATTACCTGCAATTCGGAGCGATCGACATGCATCCGGAACTCAATCAGCTTGCCGTCGCCAATTACATCGCAACCGCTCAACAAAACGGCGTGATGCACATCTGGACGCAACACATGTTGGACAGTCTGCTCGCCCTCAACTATACGCCCATGCATGGCCCGGGTGATACCATCCACGCGGGCGATACCACCTTCATTGCAGGCGCAGATCCGCTCGGGCGCACCACCGCCTACAGGGACATTTTGTTGTCCCGCGTCACTGCCCTCGATGCCCAAGGCCTGCAGCAATCCAGCGCCGAATTGATCTACCGCACATGGCGACCAGAGGTCGAATTGGCCACCAACCCCACCGCCTTGGGACGCGGACGGTTTCTGTTACTCTCCGATCCACAGGTGGTCCGACGCGATTCCCTCTATGCACAAAAGACCGTGTGGTTCAGGGGCACAGATCGAATCGAAAGCCAGACCTTGCATGAAATCAACCGCCCCGCTCTCACCAATCCGCAATTGTTTGAAGGGGCTTGGCAACGGATTATGCATCCGCGCGCCTACCAAAATCCGCTGTCGGCCTACCCCTTCACGCTCGACAGCCGCAATCCCTACAAATTCCGCGCAGTTGGCGTTCCCGGTGTAATCAATGGTTGGTACATGTCCCGCATGGGCGCCTTGTCCTCCCCCAATGCTACCAGCGGGGCAATAAAATTTACCCATTCCGTTCTAGAGTCCCCACGCATTGACCTTGCCGCGCTGCCCTCAGGGGAAACCTACGAACTGAGAACATTGGTCCAAGTCCCCAGTCCACTCCTGTTCATGAACGTGGACATGAATCTCGACTTCCGAATTGTCAGCGGATTGAACCAAACCAACGCCGCCCAAAGCCAAAGTGGCGCCTTTTGCCCGCATGTGCAGATTCCCGGAACCCCGATGCGCTGGCAATTGACCTCAGACAATCTTCAAGGTAGCCTTGGTTATTGGGAAACGGGTTACGAGATCAAAAGCACCACCCGCGACATCGTCAAATGGAATCCGGCCCAAGCAGGGCAAGGGAGCGTGATGGCGACGGCAACGCCGTTTTTCCTTCCCAACCTGCCCAACGAATTCGCCGGATTCCAAATTCAAGTAGGACCAGGCAGTTCCAACCTCAAGCACAACCAAACCAGTCCCAACAATTTGGGATACCCCGGCTTTTACACAGGCCGAGATGTTTTCAATACCCCTCGAGACAGCTTTGAATTGGGCTTCGGAACATGGTTTGGAACGGGAGCACCCATCGAACCCTTCTGGCGCGGAGACAAATTTGGCATTACGACCAACAACCTCCAATGGAGCAAAGGCATCAATGACAGACGCCGCAATTTCTGGCAATTGAACAATGCGGTATCTTACAATCCAACCCAATTGACAGACAACGGCGCTGCACAACCTACTGCCGTGACCTGGGAAGAGCTTGAATACCCGATTCCCCCCAACAATGGACAAAATTTCTCCTTCAACCCGCCGACCATTGCATCAGCCCATGAGCAGGCACAAGACGCCGAACTCCTCAACGTCGAATTGGTCAGGATCAGCCGCAATCCCTGGATGCTGGATTCGGTCATTATCCGCACAAGCGACCCGTTTGCCAACGGTGACGGCCGCGGCATCTGCATAGCAGCCTGGAAACTCAACTATACCCTTGCCCAGGCACCAATTCCCAACAACCTCAATCCGATCGCTGAACCCTCCGTGGTGGCATTCGCCAATCCTTACCGAATGATCGCCGGCGATACCCTGTTTCGCAACCTGTTTCAATTGACTGCCGTTTTGCGGTTGGATGTGGACACCCTCGGAGCCATCTCCGCTGGCAACGGCCTTGGATCCAAAACCGCATTCGGCTACCTCAACGACAACCCTGCAACCCCAACCGTTTTTGAAGGTCAATTGCTGTCTATCGTCCGCGATGGACTCGGAGGCAAAACGACCTACACCTACAACCTTGCCCAAACGGTGCGCGACAATCTCGGCCAAAATCCCGTCGGGCTCCGGCAAGACAAAAGTTGGGAAGTGATCGGCAGCGGACGCGTTTCCGAAATCAGAACCCCCATTGCTTCCAAAGCTGTCGAGGGAGCAACAGGTCCCGTCGTGACCGATTATATTTTCCTGCAGCCTGTAAAACTTTACCGTGGGTATTCCATCGACCCGCATTTCGGCAATGGTTGGAATACATTCCCGCCCTCAGGCCGTGTTTGGGGCTATACCAAGGCCGTCATCCTGAAGCCTGCCCTGACCACCAACGGTCCTCGCGCACGCTCCGAATACCGCTACCGCGTGGACAGTAGTGGCCATGCCAACAAGTTATTGCTCGGTCGTCTCCACGAAGTACGCGAATTTGATGCCACCGGGGCGCTCATCGGCCGCAAGGCGATCACCTACGCCGCCACACCTGCCTACCGCAACGGCAGCCATGTGGTTCCGCCCAGCCTCGATCTCGATTATGGGCATCAAGTGATGACCCCCAGCAACGCCATGCGCAGCTACGAACATAGTTTCCTGTGGAACGATCCCGCCCGCGGCCAATTGATGGAAAGCTGGTTCACACGGATGGTCGGCGAACGCTCCGTGGACATTGATCCTGTCACAGGCGACAGCATTGTGCTGATATCATCCTTAACGCATTTTGACTGGTCCTTGCAACAAGGCGATCCCGACGGGGACTATGCGGAGATGCATCGACCAGCGATTGGAACAGACCCATGGTTGGAGACGATTCCCTGGGCTGCCACACCCTCACCAGCCTTCAATTATCCGCCCGAACCCAGTTGGCAAGTAGCATCCTCGTACAGCAGCAGCAGTGCCGTGCCGGGTGCATGGACCCTCACCAACAACTATTACCTCTGGGACATCGAGCCATTTCTTATGGGCCAAGGCCAGTTGCAAGAGCGATTCATCGGCTCAATGCGACCATTTTGGCTTGCCCGCCGTCACGGGGTTCGTGATGCGGTCGTCGAACAAAAAGTAACCGTCTTTGATGGTGATCCACGCGGAAAACCTGTCGCTTTGAGCACCTGGTATGAATGGGATGTCTTCCGCGATGTTCCCGGCGACTTTATCTTCAATGTGGACAGCACCAACTACGGCATCCGTTGCATCCCAGGGGGCGGTGGCCCCATGGACCCTACCCGCCATGCAGTGGCAAACTGCGTGAAAACCGATACCTCGGAAATCGTGGGCGTCGAGAAAATGGTCACCGAAGTGGCCGACCATCCCTTGCACATCCAACTCAACGACAGCACTTGGCACCGGCTTTCGGTTTGGAGATATGGGGCAGTGGACTTTGATGTTTACGGCACCATGCCGGAATATGGATCCGACACGGTGGCCTCCGTTCCTTTTTGCCCAGCCGGTTTTGTTACAGGTCCCGATGGGAAAATAAAATGGTTTGGAACCCTCGACTTGGGCAACGGCTCCATGGCTCCCGTCACAGACATTTTGCCCGCCGACCGGAACTACGGCGAACAGTTTGCAATCGACAGCCTCACCGAAGAAAGCAAGGAAAAACCAGCCGTGCTGGTATTCACGCCCCACATCCACTTTTCAGACAGTGTCGGTGCAAGTGCTACGCAAATGCGTTGTGACACCGTCCATAGTTTCACCTGTGACAGCGCCATGAATGCCACAATCGCCTCGGATTTGGCGGTCAGGCGCCAAGGGGGCGAGGTAGACAATTCCGCGCAAAGGCAAAACTTCATTGATTGGCTTGATTGGCAGTTTTCCCTCCGCGCAGTCCATCAACAAGTCGATACCGTCGCCAATGTCTACAGCAACATAGACAGTCTCCACAACCCCGAATGGGCAAGTCCCCACAATGTTTGGTTCCCGGTCAATACCAATGCTGTTTGGCAATCCACGCCTTACAGGTTCGTGTTCAAGCCCAGCTATCCTACTGTCTGCACCTACCGTGTCCATGAGCGCAACATGCTCGGCCAAGTGGTCGACGAATCCGATGCACGACACCTGCACAAGGTCTTCGAATACGCAAAAGGAGAATACCGCTATTGGTTCGACAGTTGTGGCACCGCCCACTCCGCCATCCTTCGACCCTTTTATGCCCTGCCATTGAGCGTCACGGTCACCGACTTCGAGGCCATCGAACTCGTGACCCGCTTCAGCTATCAACCCAATCAAATCCTCTCCAAGGTGATCTCGCCCAATGGAGAGCAAGCGGCCATGGTCTATGACGGACGCCACCGCTTGACCGAATCAAGCCTCAACGGCACATGGCGCAGCCAATACGAATACGGCGGTTGGAACGGCGCTACAAACGCGACATGGAACCAACGCATTGGAATGAACTTTCTGCAATCCAAGGAACGAATCGGCAATGGCGGCGAAGTCCTCGGAAAGGCATTTTCTGACCCGATGGGCCGTTCCGTCCAAGGATTTGTCGCGATCAAAGACATGGGTCCCGGTTGGCACAAACGATTCGGCGGCAAAACCCAACTCGACAATTGGAGCCGCGTCACAGGCCAAGGAAAATCCTACCACAAACATTTCCAGCCACAATTGAACTATGATCCGGTCGTCCCGGGTTCCCCGGCCGCAACTGCCCGCTACGAAGCCAGCGCAAAATCCAGGGTCTTGCGTTCGGCCAAACCCGGCAATGCGCTCAACGGCAACCGCGCAATGGTCTCCACCTACAAGATCATCCGCTATGCGCAATTCGTGCAGGAAACAGGCATCACCCAAGCGGAGGGTTTTGCGATTTGGCCCGGCCTCAGACCCAACGGCGGGATGCAAGTTTCGCCTTCTGTCATCCGAATCTACCGCACCGCCACGGTGGACGAAGACGGCAGGGAAGGTATCAGCTACACAGACGCCTTTGGCCGCGAAATCGCCTCCCTGCGCTACGACCAAACCGGCAACAACGCTGCGCAAGCACGCGTGCTGACGCTGTATGCCCGTGATGCACAGGGGCGCGTGAACCGTGTGATCCATCCCGACAAACTCGAAACCCAGAGCAAATTCAACCTCCTGGGTTGGCCTTACCTCGTGACCACGCCCGACGGAGGCACCACCCGCATGATGTACAACCAGGCAGGTGACATGCGTTTTGCCCAAGACGCCAACCTGAAAGCCAAACGCGCCTTCGCATGCGCCCACGTCGATCGAATGGGCCGCGTCTTCCGCGAAACCGAAGCCCAGCTCGACATCGTCGCCATAGGCAACCAAACCTATTATCCCCTTGTGTACACCGACACACTTGGCATCCCCTTCCGTTCCATTCATACGATTTGCGACGAATTGGAACATGTCAACACAGTCACCGACCCCAACGCAGGCCTCCAACCCTGGGCTTGGCATTACCTCGAACGCAGTTTCCCCAAATTGAACTACCCCGAACGCAATGCCAAACTCGTCGGCGAAACGCGGTATGACTTCCCGCTCGACAGCAATGTAGTGTCCCCGCTTGTGGCCACGGTCGATCCCGCAGTCTTGCATCCGCAGGTCAATGCGGCAGTCCAAGGATTCGGCAACCGCACCGCCGGCAGAGTCACGGCACAAAAGGTGTATGGCGAGGCCAATGAACTCCTCGAAATCACCCTGCTCGACTACGACAACGAAGGCCGCTTGACCACCATGCTCAAGCAATTCGACCCGGTCGGCATCACCGCCACCCGTTTCGGCAGGGCAGATGCGGTCCTTTATCCCGCCTACAACCTCAATGGCACCGTCAAGCAACAAGACACCGACATCGGCTGCGATGGCCGCGCAGATTTTTCACAATTGTTTGATTATGACGCTTGGGGCCGACTCGAAACCGTCCGCGTCCGACATGGTCGCGGAACCGACAAGGTAGCCAAATACCTCTACAACGACGGATTGGGCCTCTTGCGCGGCGTGATTCATTATGCCAATGCAGACTCGACCGGCAATTGTCCATTGACTTCGTTGCCTGCCGATACCATTCTTTACAGCTACGACCAACAAGACCGCCTGACAGGATTTGGCTCGCGGTTTTTGGACTATGGCTTGGCCTACGATGCCACCAACATCAACTACCTCGGCGGGGCGAACCCTACCGGTGCGGCCGTGGTCAATACCAGTCAAAATTGGGCAGGCGGCATCAACGGCTGGAAAGCGAAATACAAAGTCACCGCCAGCGGCGTCACCGGATTTGACGGCGCCACCGTTTACGGCTTCCAATACGACGGCCTTCACCGCCTTGTCGCGGCAGATGCCGCCGTGATGGAACAACCCTTCACCGGACAAAATGGCTGGAACAATGCCGGCGGATTCGGCACACCTTTGATCGCCACCCGCGCAGCATGGTACGGCGACGAAAAATACGCCTACGACAAAGTGGGCAACCTCACGGGCCTGCGCCGCTACAAATACTTCGCCCCCGGCGCACCCACCCCGGGCCTCGTCGGTGACAATTGGAAATACCAATACACCCAGGGCACCAACCGCCTTGCAAAACTCCAAACCGCAGGGATGCAAGACATCCGATTCACCTACGACGGGAATGGAAACCTGCTCACCGACAGCAAAAAGGGCATCACCGTGACCCAGATGGGCCGCAACGACCTCCCGACGGAAATGACATTCAGCGGCGGCGGCACCGTCAAATACCGCCACGGCGCAGGCGGACGTGTGTACAAAATCGTCCTCGGACCCAACGGAACCTCCGTCGAATATTACCTCCGCGACGCCGGCGGCGCGCCTCTTGGCGTCTTCTCCCAACTCGATTCCACGTGGACCTTCCAAATCTACGGCCTAGACCTGATCGGCGAAATGGCCCTCAAAGCCCAAGGCGACAGCGTCGCGCGCTACGCCAATAACGAGCCAAGTTCGGTGGTTCCAGAGACGGGGCACGCCCCGCCTACACAAACCACACTGACCCTGCCGAAACACAACGGCAAAAACCTGATCCGTAACGTGATCCTAGGCGTCGCCGTCGGCATCCAACAATCCCTAGCGATCCAAAACCATTCAGAAGAACGCCCCAAATTCCTGGACCAGATCAGCACCTTCCTCGTCCCGATCCTTGCAACGGTCGCAGATGCCGTGGTCGATGGCTTGTCTCCAACACCCGAACCAGCATTACTTCCACCCGCCGAACCAGAAACCTCGCAACCGGACACCACCGCCTACCCGACGATCAAATTCTTCGTCAAAGACCACCTCGGCAACGTCCGCGTAGCCTACAAAACCAACATCAACGACACCACCTGCTTGGTAGATCGCAAGGTCGTCGCCGTGATGGACTACAGCCCCTACGGCGGCTTGCTCCGAGCTTGGTTCGACGGCGACCCTGAAAAATGGCAATCAACAGGCCACGAACGCGACCTGGAATCCGGTTGGGACTTCCGAGGGGCACGGTTGTATGACGCGAGTTATGGGCGGTTTTTGAGTCGTGACCCGCTGGGCGGGATGTACCCTGGCTGGAGTCCATACAACTATGTGCTCGGGAATCCTGTGAGTCTGACGGATCCGAGTGGGATGTCGGCGGAGGGGGGAGGCAAGGATGGGAATCAGTATCTGATTGCTGAAGAAGGACTACCCAACGTGGATATGGATGAAGTTCAAATGCACTTCAAAGCGAAACCCAAACATTGGACGCAAATAGTGGTCGAGAATTATCAAAAGCCAGACTATTTCTCCATTGATGACACTCAGCGCGGCAGGGGTTCCGGCATGTGCACGATCAACGTGGAAGAGTGGATGATCCAAGGTGCCGCAGATGGGTTGGGTGCAACAGAAATGCCGGTTGTAAGCCAGATTGCCGATATTGGGAGTGCTGCGATCTCCTTCAAGAACGGGGACAATTTAGGGGGTGCGTTGAGTTTGGCAGCAAGTGTTTCAGCTATCGGAGCCATTTTTACAGTCGGGAAGTACATTAAGAATGGGCTGAAGATTGGAAGCAAAGCTGAAAATGCAGCAACCACCATTGCCAAAAGCGATGATGAAATTGTCTCAATTTATCGCAACTTTGGAATGGACGAGTATGAATCAATAGTTGCCTCTGGGGGAAAGTTTGTGATCAGTCCAAAGTACTTCCAAGGAAAACAGTTTTGGTTTGGCGAAAGTGGTATTAATTGGTGGAAAACAAAGCGAAATTTCGTGGAATTAGTCACCGTTAAGGTGGATATACCGAAATCATACATCACTCCAGGTCACAAAAATTACCTTTTTCTCGAAGCAGACGGAATGATTGATTTGTATCCTGGAGGAACAGTTTTACCTCACAATATGGACAAATTCAATTCTGTCATGAAAATTGACTGGTTAGAATACTAAATTTGTAGGAACCTTACGAAAATAAAATGAACGATATAGAAGTCATTGCAAAAATTCAGCTGTTCGAAAATGCTTCCCAGTATTTCCAATTCCCAAGGTCAACACCATTCCGTACGTCAATTTGGGAGGAGAATGGACGTGGCTCGAGCTTTTGCAGCATCTTACCTCAAACTTTGTTGAAACCTGGAACGGTTGGTCTTGCCCAAGTTACGATTGCTGCACATCCAATGATTAAGATTAATGCTTCAATAGGGATGGAGTTGCGTTTTGGAGTATTTCCAATCGCAATAGGCAGCATTTTGATAGTTGATGAAATCCTGGACCAAAATGAACTCTGAACTTTTCTTGCCATTTCGGAAATGCAAGTGGACACCTTCTTGGAACTACCTCATCTTCCATATTCTCCTTTTCCTATCCGCAACCGCCGTTTCGGCCCAATCCCCATCCGCGCGGCTGAAACTCACCATCTCACCCGGCGATGCCATCATTCGCCTCGATACGACATTGGTGCGCGGAATGGGTACTTATTCCCTGCCAGCCGGAACCCACCGCATTCAGGCATGGAAATCCACCTATGAGTATTTCGACACCACCGTTACCCTCACGGCCGGGGACACCGTTCGCATGCGAAAGCTCTTGCACCATTCCGATGCCTACATCCAATACAAAACCGACATGGGCAAATACAAGGTGCGCAACATCAAGCCGCTTGCCATCATGTGGTCTGCATTGCTGATTCCCGTGCCCTTGATCGCCGTCCAACAAAAACGCATCAACCAGGAAACCGTTGCCACCATGACGGAGGCCTCCCTTGCTGCCGCTGATGCCCAAGCACTGTATTCCGCCTCCGTCACACCCACTGGCTTAGAAACCGCCCACAACGAATTTGATGCTGCCGTTCAGCGATACGATGACGCCTACCGCAGACGAATCCGCACCAATATTCTGCTACCCATCGCAATGGGCGCACTCGCGACCGCCGGCACATACTTGGTCATTCGTGGATATGTCCGCGCGCCGAAACTGAGCAAGCCAACCTTTGACGAAACCCCCATGCTCTCCTTTGACCTTCTAGGCGGAACGGATGGCACCCTCGGCATTTGTGTACACTTCTAAATCCATCACCATGAAAAAGCACATCTTCATCCTGCTCGCCGCCTGCCTACTGATCCTGTCCACAGCCTGCGAACGCGAACAATTCGAATTCGAAACCACATTTTGGGACACCGACCCCAACCAAGACCTGGCCAGAATCGACAGCATCTTCTACAGCCCCCACGACGAAATCCTCAGAGTATACTTCACCCTCGACACCGCCAAATTGGCCGAAACTCCCAAAGTGCGCGCTGGCATGAAGGTCAACCATTCGCACCGCGGCCTTTTTAACCAAACTGGCAAATATTACTACATCCAGCGCCCCGAACGCTTCTACACCTACGAATTTGGAATCTATTTCTTCGGCCAAGACGGAAAAACCCGCAACTACGCCGACACCACCTTCACGACCTGGTGAGCGAGGCCACGGCCTCAAACGAGCCCGTGGCCTGGAAATGAGCCCACGGCGTCCCGCCGTAGGGCTATCGAACATCGAGCCTCCGGCGAGCGAAAACAGCCCAACGAAACACCATGATCCCCTACCGGCAGCAGGAAATGATCTCCAAGGAGGAATTGGCAGCCCTGAAGGAAATGACCAGTACTTTTGAAACCAAAAAACGAAGGGAAAGGTGATGCCCTCAAGCTTCCAACTTGGAGACCTTCCTACGGGAACTATCGCCTACCGGATTCCCCCCAAAGGCTTAACTTTCGACAATTGAATCCCCTGCCATGGAAGAACTTTTTCAACTGATCGAAGCACACATTGCTGATGCGCATTTCACCGGCCCAACTTCCGACGCCAGTATCGACCAGGCCGAAAAGCTGCTGGGGGTTGTATTCTCCCCCGGGTACAAAGAATTTTTGAAACGTTTTGGAGCGGGTCATTTGTATGCTGTCGAGGTGTTCGGCATCGTGAATGATACGCCTGATTCCGAACCACTTACTCCGAATGCCATTGGCATCACATTAAAGCTTCGTTCCAAATACGGGCTTCCTCCGACCTACATTGCAGTCGGCGATACAGGTTATGGAGAATACTACGTGTTGGAGGCGAGCACGGACACACGCGATATCGAATTGCCCGTTAGGCTATGGAGCCCAGCTGGAATAGGTGAGGTTGATGCCCCGAGTTTTGCAAGTTACCTCTATGAGCGCTTGGCAAACATGATCGAATATCAATGACCTGTCCCTCGCAAATAAATTCAAATTGATCGCCATCTTGCAGCTAGCGGGACAAATGGGTTGTCCGACGCGAGACCTCCACGCAGAACAGAGCAAAAAAGTTCAAAGAACTTGTAACCAAAAGGTCAAGAAATGGAACGTGTATTCGATCTCATCCAGCAACACCAAGGCGATGCATACTTCGTTGGCGCGATTCCAGAGGAGAAGATTGTAGTGGCAGAAGAAATGCTCGGCAACCGTTTGCCGAAATCATACCGCTCCTTGATTGCCAGATTCGGAGCCGGCGACTGCTTGCAATTGAAATTTTGGGTATTCTGAAGGATCCCCGTACAGATGATGACGGCGAATACAATGCCGTAGCCTACACGCTTTCCTTACGAAAGAACCATCGCCTACCAGACAATTTTGTAATTGTAGGGCTTACGGGATACGGACCCTACTACGCCTTGGTGTGTTCCAAAAGTGACCCCACCTTCGAAGGCGAGGTAGTCCTCTGGGACATCGGGAACCAATTTGAAACGGTGGCCCCCAGTTTTGCCACGTACCTATTTGATCGGCTTCAAAACAAGCTGGCATAGAGACAAAATCGTAGCACCTCGCGGGAGGACAATCGGTATTTGTCCCGGGCGTTTTCGCACACAACAGCGACAACAATTACGACTTCCGGGCAAATCCCAGGGCAGCATGGCACCGACCGGACGGCCAGACGATCAGAACCCAACTAGAAGCAAAAAGAATTCAATCCAAGTATAAATCGCCCAGAATGGGCCGTCTATCGGGTGTGCCGGGCATGTGTCAAGTCTAATGGGTGCGGGGCGGCGCTGCTCCAAGTCCCTGAAGAGCCGTGATGGTCGGAATCTTGTAGCCGAAAGCAAGGGTGTCCGCCGCGAGGCGGGATCCGAAGGAAGCTGAAGGCAAATATTGGATGCGACGTACAGGAATCGGGTATAAGGCCTGCTCCCTTGGGTAACCGACCCCGAGATCGGGAAGCCCATAGCCATCCGGAATGGGGAGCGGGTAAACCCGGCGCAAGCCAATGGAAAGACTTGACACTTACCCCGGGAGGCCTCTGCGGTCGATACGCAGAGGAGTCAGCAGAAGGCATAGTACCGACGCTAACCCGTTGGGAAGGCCCGAATTTATCAGCGAGGGTTTGCCCTGAGATGCGTAAAGACATAGGTCGTCAGAAAATAACCGCCTTGGGCCAACTGGACTTGTTCAGCACCCCTTGGAGTCCTGCCGGGAAACCAGCCGACGGAATCGGCGATGGCCAGCCGTGCAGGGATGAATTGTCTTCGCGATTGAAGGAACAGCACGCCCGAACCGCAAACATCACAGAACGGATCGTAGATGTTGCAAACCTGAACAAGGCAATGCTCCAAGTGGAGCGCAACAAGGGGAGTGGTGGCGTGGATGGAATGGAAGTAACCGAACTGTGTGATTGGCTGGTAATGAACCTGGAACCACTGCAAAAGTCGCTGCTCAATGGCACCTTCGCACCAAGCGCCGTGCGCAGGTGCGAGGTGCCCAAGGCAAGCGGCGGCAGCAGGATTTTGGGCATCCCAACCGTGATCGACAGAATGGTACAACAAGCCATCCACCAGCAACTGGGCATCCTTTACGACCCCTATTTCAGCGAGAGCAGTTTTGGCTTCCGTCCCAACCGATCGGCACACGATGCGATTCAACAAGCGTCGAAATATGTCCGAGAGGGAAAGGAATGGGCAGTGATGATCGACTTCGAAAGCTTCTTTGACCTGATCAACCATGACCGCCTGATGACGCGGCTTTGCAAAGGGGTGGGGGACAAACGCCTCCTGCGCCTGATCAATGCCTTTCTGAAAGCCGGGATGTTGGAAGGCGGTGTGGAGAGCCAACGTGTGGCGGGAACGCCCCAAGGCGGGCCATTGTCGCCGCTTCTGTCCAACATCGTACTGGACGAACTGGACAAGGAGCTTGAAAGCCGCGGTCTTGCCTTTTGCCGCTACGCCGACGACTGCACCATCTACGTGCGGAGCAGGCGGGCGGGAGAACGGGTGCTGAAATCGGTGATCAAGTATGTCGAAGACGTACTGAAACTGAAAGTCAACACGGCCAAAAGCGGCGTGAGACACTGCTCACAGGCGAAATTCCTTGGTTACACGCTTCTCGCCGGCGGCAATAAACGGGTGGCTGACAAGTCCATCGACCGCTTAAAGACAAAGGTGAAGGAGATAACCAAACGGAACCGGGGCGTAAAGTTCGAGCAGATAATCGGGGAACTCAACTCGGTGATCCTGGGGTGGTCGCAATACTTCCGGCTCGCAAACAGATGGCTCAGTGTACTGCGTGATCTTGACAGCTGGATACGCCGCAAGCTTCGATGCTACCGTCTGAAACAATGCGGCAGGCGGTTCACTCTCTACAAGCTACTGCGTTCCCATGGCAAATCCGAACGCGAAAGCTGGAATGTCGTGATGTACGCGCAAGGTTGGTGGAATATGAGCGACAAACGCCACGTCAGGACCGCAATGGACATCAAATGGTTCCTTGCACAAGGTTTGCACTCACTCGAATACCGTGTGACAGCGAAAAGCTGATAGAAACCGCCTTGGTACGAGAAAACGTATGCCAGGTGGTGTGGGGGGACGGGAGCAAGGGCATACGCCTTTGCTTCCTCCTACCCGATTAGCCCCGCGGCAGCGTCGGGTTGCACGACCCACCCCCCTCTCCATCGCCGCGCCTTGGCGCGGCGATCCGAACCCTCCAAATCGAAATCGACCATTGCAATGCAGCCAAGATTCCAGCACACCAACCTATTAAAAACCAAGAACTCGCATCCATCCATGATCCGAGGCGGGCCCAATTCAATCTACAAAAGAAGGAGGGTCAATTTTCTAAGTCAAATGACCGAGCCACCACCTGGACACACGAATGTGAAAAGGGCAGCCCAAGGTCAACGACTTGCAGAGATCAACGCTCCGATACCCTCAAGGAGCAGCATCAACGCTGCGGCGGTAGCAATGCGGTCAGCATTCCTCCCATTCGTGCGGACACACGTGTCTCCGTTGCAGATTTCAACTTTAGCGTGATCAAAAAACTTCATGGAGCCTTTACATCTCAAAAAGGGATTAGCCCCGACCATTCTTTTGAAGGCCGGGGCTTCCCCAATCTAAGGATAATTCAACTTAAGGATAAAGGGCACGAATCGCAGCAATATCGCAAGTGGAAAATCCTACGAAGGAAACCAATCCTTGGCGCATCACAGAAGCAACGTCAGTTCCTGTATTGCATGCCGAGCTTGCAGTTGTAATCAAATTAGATGACGAAACATCTGTGTGCATCAAGCCAATGGTATGACCCAGCTCATGAGCGGCAGTCTTTTTCTTTTGAGCTGAGGTCATCGTAACCGTGCAAGCTGAATTGACTGTAATGCCACTTGCTGGCTTACCAGCGGATGTCGGCCAACCACTAGCCTGCGCGAACACGCCTTCTGTTCCGCTGCCCAAGGAAGAATAAGTTACCCAGACCCCGTTGGCATCGCAACAATTACAGTTGTTGAATGTCACTTTTCCTTGCAGTGCATTCCAGCTGGTGATTGCGCTATTGAACGCTGTTTGCCAAGCTGACGGAAGCGTAGGTGAAAGACCTACATTGATGACCTTCGGCGTTGGGGAAACCTTATAGGTGCTGCGGTAGTGCTTTGAGGTGGACATCGAATCACCCACTTCTGCGGAGTTTAAGGGTGAGTAATTTTCCCAGAATCCATCCTTTGCAAAAAAAACATCACCTTCCACGACAAACCCTGCAGCCGTTTCAACGATACCCTCGCGGTTAAAGCCGACATCTGAGACCAAAAAGTTGATCATCCTTTGCGATTCCTCTGTGCTTGCAAACGGAGCTGAAGTCTCCGTTTGCTCACAACCAAAACCCAAAAGCAGCATAAAAAGAAAAATGATAAATTGAAACTTTCGTGTTTCCATAAGACTTTCTGAAATTAGTCGTTGCAAATTCAAACAAACTGTCAGGCTACAAACCTCGACAACAAGGGCTACAAGTCTATTTTTTTGTCTCAAGTCATCATGTCCTCCTTTCCGTTTTTCACTTCGGTTCAAGCGCGAAACATTTTTACTTATTCAGAAGGATGAATCCTTCCAAACACACACTCGATATTGCAAACCTATGGTATTCTTTCGTTCTAAAAACCAGCTTGTTACGAATCAGGGGCCATTTGGATTCGGACGAATTCGAACTCCTGTAGATATTGGATAAATGGATTCTTAGCAGCTACTTTCGCAGCAGGTCGCGATGGAAATAGCTGCAATTTCTGCTATTTCGCAGTTCGAAGTAATTGCGAAATATTCGAATTGGTTCGAATTCGAATTCATGTATAGGACGATATTTTTTTTGAGAATTGGTCAGCCAGTGACCTTGTCTTTCAGTCCAAAACGTTTTTTTCGACCTTTGTCGCTAGCCACTGTGGGATTTCAGAAACCTTATCAATGTTCTTGGTGGCGACATACAAGACCTTGCGATAATTTTCGCGCAGAACCTTTGGCAACATTTCCTTGGGAAGTCCAACTACAAACGTCACCTTTTCCCAGAGCCATTTCGCCGCCACTTCACAAGAGAGCCAAGTGCTTGGAGCGAATCTAGTGAAAATCACGGCTTTCCTCATGGCTTTCATTTCCTCATCATTTATGTCAGGGACATCCCTGTCAGACCAGTCAGCTTTCCCGGTTCGTGCATGATGTACGCGAGTGGGAAAGAACAGCCTCGTGAATCCTGTAAGTTCTTGGATTTCACTGCTGGATTCAAAACATTTTTCCAAGTCTTCTGGGTTATTGGCTTTTCTTTCAATTGGAGCTGGGAAAAAGGTTTCTGTGATTTCTCGATACAATTCCATTAGATCTTTGTACTCCTCACTGTCCATCCGAGGTGTCGGTGCAACAATGAATGCGTCATACCGAATGATCTCATTATACTTGTTTCTCGCAATCGTCTTTCCCTTTTGAGTCTTAAGAAAGCCATCTAACGATTTTAAACTACTGATGTCCGTTTTGATCTTGGTGAAATTCCGACCTTTATTCTTGAGGAATTCTGCAATTGGCTGGGGAATTTCCTTGTTCCAATCCTCATGGTGGCTTAGTGCCCTCGTGAGGATCCAGTACTTGTCCACTTTTCCAGGTCTTGAAATTTCAACTAATCGATCTCCGTTGGTACGTTCGGCACTGGTGTCCTCTGATGGAACATCCTCCACGTTTTGAAGCACAAAATTCAGAGATCATCATGACCTTCCCTCCACGTCGATACTGACCTATCATAATCGTTTTACGCTGATATCATGCAACTCAAAGCGAATTTGAAGGTTTTTGTGTGGGGGCTTATGTCGTTTGAGATCAGAGATGACGATTCTTCGATCTTTCTTTTCAACTGTCACTCGGCCACCCCAATCTTCGTTGTCATGCCGCTCGAAAATATGCCCATCACCCAGTGGATCAATCCAAAGTACCAATCTTGTGATTTCTGTTTCGGGGTCGCTCATGACGATTGCTGCGGCTATACTGGTAGTGATACATGTACCACACGGTATACAGCAGTTCGAGAGGAGGAGGATAAATTTTTGAATCCTCTGGTTTGTGAGCGATTGTCTTTGCCCCAAATACGGAAACTGATTTCAGCCAACTCAGGAATTGTTCAAATTCCATGTCGTCAAATTCGCCAGCAAAACGATTCTTGATTTCAACGATAAAGATGTCTTGAAACGGTTTGTAACTAGCTTCAATCTTATTAATTGAAATAGAATCGATTGCTGGTTTTGGTCCAATTCGCTTCAAGACATTGCTCAAATAACCTCTGCCTTTGGACTTTATGCGGTGATAGGCTTTTTCGTCCTCTATACTTGGCCGGTTGACATACTCAAGTAACAAGGACCAATTTCCGTACCATTCATCCGTACGTGCATTTGTAACACGGGAATGCGCCTTCAGTCGGGTTATCAAGGCTTCGAGTCCAGATTGGTTGCGTAAGTCACTCTTGATGCTAATAATCTCAGCCATCAAAATGATATGCGTGATCGGAAATTGGAATTGTCCTGGGAAATAGCTTTACCACAATGTTGTAAGAGTTATGCAAGGGAAGGAAAACATCCAGATGGGGCTGTGAGCAAGTACATTATTCATTTCCCGCCAACAAGTGGCGATGGACTATGAAGGAAGGGGTGACCTTAGCTATTTGCAGGTCGCTGGCAGAAATACGGTCTCAAGGGGCGTGACACTGTAAAGGAATGGGTGAAGACATTTCGGAAAAATGGCGAAATTTGTTCTTCCGATTCAATTTTGGCCACTATGACCGATCAGGAAAAGCGCGATGCTGACGCCAAGGACCTTCGCATCAAGGAACTGGAGAGGCTGCTTGAGGACGAGCGTCTTCGCAGTCTGGCGTATTCAACGATGATTGACGTAGCTGAAGAGGAACTGGGGGTGCCCAATCGAAAAATCTGGACCAAAACAGTCCGAAGGAGATTGCCTCGCCGCAAAAAAGCGAGCATAAAGCGGCTTTGGAACTGTTGGGGTATTCGCGGCTGAGCTAGGGTACGACTAATGAGTTGGCATGACGACGACTGCAGGATGGGGAGGACGGAAATCGTCGAGTTGGTCAAGAATCAGCGCAAGAATGGTCGGTTCGGTGCGCGGACACTTCTAGAATCGATAGGACCCGGGTTGGAGGATCGCGGCCTTTAACATTGGTCGGGACAAACTGCTCGATTGCTGCGCGAGCGCGAGGGCATGCAGTGCGCCCTAAACGCAAACTACGCACCACCAACTCCCCGCCATCATTATCGAAAGTGGCCTATCTCCTTGAAAATCTAGGAATTACACCAAGCCGGCAGGTTTGGGTCTGCGACATCACTTACATTCGAACGAAGGGTGGTTTTCTGTACCTGTTCTTGATCACCGATGCCTATTCGCACAAGGTAATGGGCTTCCACCTGAGCCACACGATGGAGGCTAAGGGTGCGGTGTCCGCGCTGCGCATGCATTTTCGCAACGGATTTACCCCGAAAGGAAGCTGATTCACACTCCGACCGAGGAGTGCAATATTGCAGCACCAACTACGCGGGAAGGTCCGGTAAAGATGCTGGTATTGGGATCAGGCTGACCAGGGCGCCAGCCCACACCAAAACACGATCGCCGAACGCATCAACCGTACCTTCAAAGAGCAGCTTTATATAAACCCAGACCTTTGACGGGTATAAGATGAATAGCCTGCCCAATGAATGCAGTGAGAGTGTACAATCACCAAAGGCCACACAGCAGTTGCAGCAGAATGACTGGAGCAGACTGCAAGACCAGAATTTGCCGCTCCAGAGGGGGAGTGGAGAAAAGCTACGGCAATAAACAGCCATCGGCGGAGGCGCTCGGCGCCCTCCCACGCCACCAGCGGTTTGATCGTTTATAGTTAAATCCATGGAGCCTGTAAAAGCCGTAGCCGGGACAAAAAAGAAATCCAATCAGCCAACCTATTTCAGGATGTTCTTTGGAAGTGTAAATTCACATTTCAGGATTATTGTCGAAACCTGTAAGGTTTTTCAGGACGATGCCAT